>NZ_JBIRXG010000041.1:0-45390 GCF_044388685.1 Streptomyces sp. NPDC020192
TCTTGGTCGTGAACCCGTCTACCGGGAGCTTCACTGCGTTGTACAGACCTCCGCGACCAAGCAGCCACCCTCACCACGAGGTTGGAAAAGGCTCACGGTCGCCGCGAAGGATCCGAATGCGACTGCAAGGACTCCGATAAATGCGATCGATACAATTCTAATCACGTGCGAAACCTACTCCTGTCCCAGTAGCGTCACAATGTCTGCATGATGCGATATACGGCACATTCGGCGCACGGAAGTCCTATCGGCTCGGGGTATGCGAATTCCGTCACGCCGACCCGGCCTGGACCGAACCGCGCGCGTAACGGCCGGCCCATGCGGCCAGCAGCGTCGCGACATAGCGGGCGTCGGCACGATCGGTGAGCAGATGGTCGGCGCCATCGATCGCGACAAAGGACTTGGGGTGCCGTGCTGCGTCGAGGATCCGCTGGGCGTTCTCCACACCTACCGTCTCGTCGATCGGCGAGTGCAACACCAGGAGCGCGTGACGCAGTCGGCGGATGCGCTCGGCCTGAGGCTGCGCGGAGATGTCGTCGAGGAACTCCCGACGGATGTGGAATACGCGGCCTCCGAGACTCACCTCGGACTCCCCGTTCCGCTCGATCTCCTCCCGCCTGCCGCCGAAAGTGTGCACGACGTGCTCCGGCTCCGCAGGCGCACCGATCGTGGCCACCGCCGCCGTCTCGGGTATCCGGTGCGCGGCGGCCAGCACGGCTGCGCCGCCCAGCGAATGCCCGATGAGGAGCGACGGTGCCGTGGAGTTCTCACGCAAGTGGTCGGCGGCGCGCACGAGATCGTCCACATCGGAGCTGAATGTACTGTCGGCGAAGTCACCCCCGGACTCACCGATGCCGGTGAAGTCCACGCTGAGGACCGCGATTCCGCGTTCGGCCAGCTCCCGGCAGATCCGAGCGGCCGCCAACCAGTCCTTGCCGCATGTGAAGCAGGGGGCGAATACGGCGTACGCCCAAGGCGTCCCCTCCGGCAGATCCAGGCGCGCCACGAGCGGGACACCCTGCGAGCCTACGAACTCGATTTTGCTACTGCGCCTGGACATCCCGGCCCTCCACGCTCCCGACCCCGATCTGGTTTCGTGTGCCACTTTTCCTCGGCAGACGACCGCCGAGTCAAGAAAACTCGAGCGGTATCAGCTCTCTGGGCAGAGTGGACCGGAAAGGAACTGAGAACATCGCACAATCTAGCGATTCATGTGACTATCAGGTCTCGACTCAAGCCCACAATACATACCTGCAGCATGGCGCCACCTGGGCAGCAGTCAATCACCAGATCATGCGATGCGCTACGCACCTTCCTGATCGAAACTGGCCGCGTTGGCAGTTTCTACTCTCCGGAAACAAGGGAATGATTGTTTTGCGCACCAAGAACAAGCTCGTACGGCGTATAGCGACCACCGCCGCCGCTCTGGCATTCGCTGGAGGCGCCCTCCTCGTCGCCGGGGGTTCCGCGAACGCGGCTGCTCTTCCGGCCGACGCGCGCGTCCCTGCGCGAGCGGGTGCGGTGGCCGAGACGGGAACCGTCGGTGGGCACCACGACGGACATCGCGGACACGTCTGGGACTGTTCCAGGTACGACCGCTTCTACCCGTGGATCTGGGAGCAGCTGAAGACGTTCGGGTTGGCACGCCCGTAGTGGGTGACACCGGCATCGCCCGCGGCCCGAGAGGTTCGGTGGCACACCGCGGGAATATCCGGAACGACGTATACGGCTGTGCCCATGTGGAATCCGGGAAACCTGCCGGTGTCGGAGGAAGTGCGCGAGGACGGACCACAAGTGACCAAGGAACATACCGGCCACCGCGGCCTCGCGCCGGACCGCCGCAGGAGGCACACCGCTGAGCTGCTCGCCACGTGCGCCGCCTGTCTCATACCCTGGACCGTGATGCTGGGGCTGACGCTGCCGTCGTCCCACGACGTGCACGAGTGGCGCCTGACCTGGGTCGGATTCGACGTGCTGCTCATCATGGCGTTGGCGTCCACGGCGTTCCTGGCCTGGCGGCGCAGCCGTTCGGTCATTCTGTACGCGCACGCCACAGCAGTCCTGCTGATCTGCGACACCTGGTTCGACATCTCGCTCGATGTCGGAACTGAGGACGTCTGGATGGCGGGGGGCCTTGCCCTGGCCACCGAACTGCCGCTCGCCGCCTTCCTCATCCACCGGGCACACTCCCTGATCGCCCTGCTGCCATGGCCGCCCGCGCACACCGCCGTCGGCGACACCGCCGGGAGCTCGACGGAACCGGTCCCGGAGGGGGAGACCCTCCCCCCGGGCCTGCGGACGCGTGGATGACCGGAGGGGTTCCGGAGCTCAGATGCCTGGCAGTGGATCAGACGGTCGTGACTACTTGGGCGTACGTCAGGCGTGGGGAGCGCGGGAACCAGGCATTCTCGCCCGGCCTGCCGATGTTGACGACGGCGAGAACCGAATGCTCGCCGTCGCTGAAGAACTCCTTGTCGATGCCCTCGGCGTCGAAGCCGGTCATCGGTCCCGCGGCCAGGCCGGCCGCGCGGACGCCGATGATGAAGTAGCCGACCTGGAGGAGCGCGTTGAGCCTTGCGGAACGCTCACGCACCGCACGCTCGGCGAAGAGATCCCTTGCCTGCGGGAAGTGGGGGAACTGGCTCGGCAGTTCCTCGTGGAACTCATTGTCCGCGGCAAGGATGGCGACGAGAGGGGCGGCCGCGGTCTTCTTACGGTTTCCCTCGGACAGGTGTCCGGTCAGGCGTTCACGCGCCTCGGCGGAACGAACCAGCACGATCCGCATCGGCTGCTGGTTCATGCTGGTGGGACCGTACTTGACCAGTTCGTAGATGGCCTTCACCTGGTCGTCCGTCACCGGGTCGTCGGTGAAGGTGTTGGCGGTACGAGCCTCCCGGAACAGAAGGTCCTGGGCTGCGGGGTCGAGTGCGAGTGACATGGTGAACCTCTTACTGCGTGTGCGGCTTTGGCATCTAGGTGATTCGGCGAACTGAGAAACAGAGGAACTGGGCGCTGACAGCAAGCAGATAGACAGCCGTCGTGGTCGTCCCGACGAGCCCCCACAGGAGGGGACCGGAACAGCGCCGCGCGAGCAACAGGCTGGCCAGCGCAGCGAGAGCCGCCATGGGCGGAAGGCGGCCCACATCCACGTGCCGGTGCCGAATGACGCGGGCCGCGGTTGACCATCCGTCCGCGACACGGGGGAAAGTCCTCCCACGCCGGTACTCCTTCTCGAGCGCCTGGTACGCGGCCCGGTCTGCGCCAGGGGAACGACCCGGTCGGTCTCCGGGCTCAGCCGTCCGCATGTGATCGGATCGCTGACGGCGCCGTGCCTGTGGCACCGTCGCGACCAGCATCACCCGTACGTCAGGCGCCTGCATCGCCCATTCACGGGATCCTCGCCGCCGCGCCCCGCCGCCGCAGGCGCCACTCAGTCCGCCCCGTCGGCGATGCCGCCCCGTTCGATCGCCAGCCGGGTCAGTTCGACTCGTGTGTTGATGCCGAGCTTGGTGAAGATGTGCTTCATATGCGTGTTGACGGTGTGCACAGACACGTAGAGCCGGTCGGCGATGGCCCGGTTGGTCAGGCCCTCCACGACGAGCGGAATGAGCTTCCGCTCGGACTCGGTCAGGCTCTCCCATCCCGGTGCGCCGGTCGTGTGGTGCCGTGGGGCAGCTGTGCACACGCCGAACTGTCTGAGGCGCCGCATGATCCGTTCGTAATCGCGCAGGGCTCCGCAAGCCGACGCCAGCTCACCCGCCTCTTCGAAATACGGGATCGCCGACGTGCTGTCGCCCGACGCGGCCACGAGATCCCCGAGGTCCTCGCAGACCGCGGCCAGGGCCAGCCGCCTGCCGGTGCTCCGGTAACCGGTGACGGCAGACGCAAGTGCACCCCGGTCGTTGTGGAGCAGGCCGTCCACATGGGCACGGACGGTCCCGACGATCTGCTGGCCGCCGTCCTGTGCGGCCAGGGTGCGCAATGCGCCGGACACGGCCTGCGCGAGCGACAGGTCCCCGCCGCGGAGCGCCATGCGCGCGATCCCGGGCCAGTGGGACGGCGGCACCGCAAGCAGCTGTGTCGGCTCGGCGTCCGCGAAGCTGCCGCCCAGCGCCGCTGCCGCTGCGGCGTCCCGGCCCTCCGCGTCGGCCAGGCAGGCGCGTGCGAGCGACACCCACAGGCCGAACCGCTGGGTGCTTGTGCCGGATCCGGCTTCGGCGGCGCGGAGATGGTCCCTGGCTTTGGCGAGGTCACCGCGTCTGATCTCCACCAATGCCAGCACAGAGAGGGCCTGGGGATTCAGCTGGGTGATCTCGAGTTCGTCGGCCACCATCAGACTGGACTCGGCCTCCACCGCCGCGTCGTCCAGCGCCCCCTGTTCGAACAGCGCGCAGGCACGGCTCGCATGCCAGTGGGGAAGTGACCAGCCCAGGCCCAGCGCCTCCGCTTCGCGCTGCCCCTCCCGCAGCACCCGCTCGGTGTCCGCGAGCCGGTCGGTGGCGGTCAGCACCGTGGCCAGCCACAGCGCGGGAATCCGCGGAGGCCGCAGGTAGAGTACGCCGGACTCCGCGCCGGCGGCGCGTGCCGTGGCCTCCTCGGCGAGCTCGAGGGCGCGGGCGAGACGCCCACGGTAGAAGAACGTCTGCGACTGGAACACCATGGCGCTGACGACGACGGCCGGGTCCTCGCTGCGGTAGGAGGCTTCGACCAGTCCGATGTCGGTCTGCTCGGCAGCGGTGATGTCCCCGAGGTACACGTGGCCCGTCGCCTTGGTCTTGAGCAGCCGGACCCGCAGGTCGGCCGACAGCCCGGGAAGGGCCAGAGCCTGCTGGAGATGCGTCATCGCGGCGGCGTCGTCCCCCGCGGCCTGGTGGATCTCGGCGGCCACCAGGCGCAGACGCGCCTCCTGGAGCGGCTCCAGCCGGTCCGACAGGGTGGCGTCGACCAGGTCGAGCGCCTGGTGCACCCGGCGGGTCCGGCCGAGGTACTCCGCGGCGTCGGTCAGCAGGGCGATGCGCCGCCGGTCGTGCAGGGGCAGCAGTCCGGCGATCTGCTGGGCCAGGTCCGCGGCCGCGTCAGGGGCCGACGAGGACAGTTCCCGTACCGCGGTGGTCAATGTGGTCACGGCGTCGTCGTCGACCGGTCCGCCCGACAGGACGACGTGCCAGGCCACCTCGGCCGATCGTGCCCCGATGCCCCGCAGAATGTCGGCGGCCTCCCGGTGCAGAGCGGTCCGTACGGCCGGCGCCAGATTCTCGTGGACGGCCTGCCGCATGAGGTCGTGGCGGAACGCCAGTCGCGGCCCGTCGCCGGAGAGCAGACCGGCGTTCAGCGCCGCCTCGACGCCCGACAGCAGGCTGCCGGCCTGCCTGCCGAGCATGCGGGCGGCCGTACCGAGATCGAACTCCCGGCCGAGGACGGACCCGATCTGGAGCAGGCGCACGGCATCCTCCGGGAGCCGGTCCAGACGCGCGGCGACGCTCCGCCGGAAACCGACGGGAATGCCGTCGTGCAGCAGGCTCGCCACGCCCGCCTCCACTTTGACGGCGTCCGTGTCGGCGAAGGCGCGCACCAGTTCGATCGCCAGGAACGGATTGCCCGCGACGCCCCCCAGAAGCCGGGCCAGCCCGGGTGACGGTTTGGCCCCGAGGACGTCGGCCGCGATGTGCTGCAGCTCCTGCTGCGGCAGGGGGCCGAGGGTCAGCCACCGGGCTCCGAGGCGTTCGAGGTCCTCCCGCACCCTGGCAACGGTCGGCCGCTCGGTCTCGGACCGTACCGCCAGCACCCACAGGATCCGCGAGGCCGCCAGTCTCCGGGGCAGGGTGCGCAGCACCAGGAGCGTGGCCGGATCCGCCCACTGCGCATCGTCCACCAGCACGGCCACCGGGGCGCGCTGGGCGCGGTCCTCCAGAGCGTCCGTGATGCTGTCCAGCAGCCACAGCCGCTGGTCGTCGGTGGCCGCGGCCGCTCGTTCGGAACCGTCGGAGGACTGCAGGGCGGACTGCAGGGCGGCTCCGGCGGCGTACTGGTCGAGTTCGTCGGCCCGTACGGACACCACGTCGAACCCGGACCGCCGTGCCAGATCGTCCAGCTCCGCGAGCAGCCGACTCTTGCCGACACCGGGTGCGCCTTCCACGACGACGCAGGCACCCCGTCCGCCACGCACCGCGTCCAGGGCCTCACGGACAGCGGTCATCTCTCGGCCCCGTCCCCTGAGGCGCAGCCCGTTCATGGCCTGGTTCCCACGCCCACCGGGCCGGTCGACCGCGGGGTCTGTGCTGCGCATGGGGCCAGCATGCCGCACGGCCACATCCCCCTCAACGCCGGTTCCCGTGTGCCCGGCGCTTTCACCCGGGTGATTGTCGGTTCCGCGCCGTCCGCTCACCCCGTCGCGACGCATGGTTCCGGGCGTCCAGATCTGTTGCCCCCGAGAGGAACATGACGTGCGTACAGGCAAGGAATACCTGGCGGCGCTGAACGACGGCCGCACGGTGTGGGTGGGTGACGAGCTCGTCGACAACGTGGCCACGCACCCCAGGACGAGGGCGTACGCCCGGAGCATCGCCGACTTCTACGATCTGCACCACCGCCCGGACCTTGAGGACGTCATGACGTTCGTGGACGAGGACGGTGTCCGGCGGTCCATGACATGGTTCCAACACCGCTCCAAGGAGGACCTGCTGCGCAAGCGGCGCTACCTGGAGACGGTGCAGCGGGAGCTGGGCGGCGGTGCGATCCCGCGCACACCGGACGTCAACAACTACGTCCTGCTGACCTACGTCGACGACCCCGAGCCCTGGAGCAGCCAGTCCGTCGGGACCGACGGGCGGGACCTCACCGGGGGGATCCTCGACTTCTGGAACGTGATGCGGGACGGCGACCTCAACGCGACGCCGGCCTTCGTCGACCCGCAGGCGGACCGCTCGCGCGATTCCGCACAGGCCCAGTCCCCCGCGCTGCGGGTGGTCGCCACCTCGGACGAGGGCATCACCGTGCGGGGTGTGAAGGCGATCAGCACCGGCGCGGCCTTCGGGGACTGGATCCACATCGGCGTCTTCTACCGCCCCGGCATCGTGTCGGAGCAGATCATCTACGGGGCGGTGAAGCCCAACACCCCCGGGGTCACCATCATCTGCCGCGAGAGCAACGTCCGCGACGGCGAGGAGGTGGAGCACCCGCTCGCCTCGCAGGGTGACGAGTTGGACAGCATCATCGTGTTCGAGGACGTACTCATCCCCTGGAACCGCGTCTTCCACATCGGCAACCCCGAGCACGCCTCGCTGTACCCGCAGCGCGTCTTCGACTGGCTGCACTACCACTCGCTGGTGCGTGCCATGGTGAAGGCCGAGCTGATGCTCGGTCTGGCCCTGCTGATCACCGAGCACATCGGCACCTACCAACTGCCCCCCGTCCAGGCCCGGATCGCCCGGTTCGCCGGCTTCCTCCAGACGCTCAAGGCGCATGTGATCGCCTCGGAGGACGAAGGGTTCTTCACTCCCGGCGGCATCTACAAGCCGAACGTCCTGATGTTCGACTTCGGGCGGGCCTACTACATCGAGCACATCACCGACCTGACCCACGAGCTCATCGACCTGTCCGGTCGTGCCGCGCTCATCTATCCCACCGAGGGGCAGTGGGAGCGGCCCGAACTGCGGCCGTGGCTGGCGGCGCTGCAGACCGGACCGGTCGGCAGGCCGCACGACCGGCTGAAGATCAGCCGCGTGATCCGCGACATGTTCCTGTCCGACTGGGGCGACCGCATCAGCACCTTCGAGAACTTCAACGGCACACCCCTGCTGGCCATTCGAAGCCTCACGATGAAACGTGCGGAGATGTCCCCCACCGGCAGCATGGCGGACCTCGCGCGCAAGGTCTGCGGCATCGAGAGCGTGAGCAGCGACGGGGAGCAGGAGACCGCGTACCTGGCCCAGGCGGACTACGCCCGACGCCAGGACGCCTCTCGTCAGAACGCCTCGTAGCAGGATGCCGGGGCCCGGGTCAGAGCATGCCGCACTCCCGGGCCCTGGCGACCGCTGCGCTCCGGTCGTGTGCGCCGAGTTTGCGGAAGATCGCCCGTACCTGTGTCTTGACGGTGTTGTGGGACACATAGAACTCGGCGGCGATCTCACGCAGTGTCAGCGGACCGCACAGGGCGCGGAGCACCCGGCGCTCGCCGAGCGACAGCTCCTGGGGGCCGGACACGACGAGCGGCACGACGGTGTCCTCCCCGACTCCCCCGAGCAGATCCGTGAGCACTCCTGGTGACTCGCACCGGGCCGCTGCCCGCTCGGCCGCCGCACGGGCCTCCCCTGCGGCGGCCGTGTTGTGCCGAGCAGTGGCAAGTCGTGCCCGTGTGACGTGGTACCAGGCGTGCATCTGGGGTTCGCTGCCGGTCCCGGACGAGTCCGCCAGCGCCGCTTCCGCGTCGGCCAGGGTCCGTTCGGCCTCGTCGGCCCGTCCCTCATCGAGGAGCAGGCCGGCCCTGCCGATGTAGGCGGGCGCCGCGACGAAGTGCCGCTGCAGGCCGGCCGCCCCGGCCGCGTCCAGGGCTTCGTCGCTCAGCATGCGCGCCGGCCCATGGCATCCGGCCAGCAGGGCGCACAGCGCCCGCAGGCCCAGCGCGCGGACGAGCGTCAGGCCGTGCCCGGCGGCATGCGCGTCACGGGTCGCCTCGCCGAGCAGCGCCTCGGCCTCCTCGTACCGCGAGGTCCACAGCAGAGCGGTACCGCGGGCCGTACAGGCCAGGGCACGCCAGGAAGTCAACGGGACGGTGCCGGCGAAGACGGTTTCGGCGAGTCGGTCGCCGGTCAGGATCTCCCCCTGGAGCCAGCAGGCCACGGCCTGGGCGACGGCTGCCGCATCGGACACCGTGCTGCCCTCGCCGACCGTCTCCGCTCCCGGCCCCCTGAGCCGGACCACGTCCAGCCAGCGCCGGGCCGTTTCCGGAGCGCCCCTCGAGAGGGCCGCCATCGCCGCCACCACGCACAGTCTTGCGTCGGCGGCGACCGTGCGGGGCGGCAAGAGCTCAAGCCACCCCGCGACCTCCCGGCTGCGGCCTGCCGAGATCGCCTGTTCCCAGTCCTGGAGTATCGACGCGACGGCGGCGGCCTCGTCACCGCCCCGCACCCAGTGCCGTACGGCCGCGGTCGTCTCGCCATGCCGTGAGTACCACCGAGCCGCCGATCGGTGCAACGGTACGGCGGTCTCCGGCCCTTCGGATCCGAGGAGGTCGCAGAGCAGCGCGGACAGTGCGCGGTGACGCCGGTATGCCGAGGGATCTGCGGCGACGGGTACGAGCAGTTGGACGGTCCGTGCGAGCTCACGCAGCAGTACGCCCGCCCGGTCCCCGGCGAGGGCCCGGCACGGCCCGGCGCTCAGCTCGTGGAGCACACTGGTGCGGAGCAGGAACCGGCGCTGTTCGGTGGTGAGCCGGTGGAGCACTTCGGTGGCCAGGTACTCGGTGACCGCTCGCCTGCCACGGGCCAGGCCGGCCCTCGTATCGGCGTCGTCCGACGAGCGGGCGAGGGTACGGCCCATGATGCACAGTCCCGCCGCCCACCCCTCGGTGGCCTCGTACAGCGCGCTCGACGTGTCCGGGGCCGGAGCGGACCCGAGCAGATCGGTGAGCACGGCGTGCGCCTCCTCGGAGGTGAAGGCCAGGTCGTGCTGGTCGAGTTCCGCGACCGCGCCCCGAACGCGCAGGGTCGGTACGGGTCCACCCGGTACGTGACGGGTCGACAGAACGACGCGAAAGCCCTGCGGAAGCCTTGTCAGGAAGTCCGAAAGGCTGCGGACCGCGTCGACGTCCGTGATCGATTCCACTCCGTCGAGGATCAGCGCGAGCGGTCCCTGTCCGTCCAGTCCGGTCACGAGGCTCGGCAGGATCTGCTCGAGCCACGCGTCGAGTGTCCACTCGCCGCTTTGGGGGTGGTCGGGCAGTTCCGGTCGTACATGCTGCAATGCCCGCAGGATGCCGCCCCAGAGCCGGCCCGGGGCGTTGTCGTACGCGTCCAGGCTGAGCCAGGCGCACGCGCCACGAGTTGCGAGACTTCGCGCCCAGTCGGTCAGGAGCACCGTCTTTCCGGCACCGGCGGGCGCGGAGACCACCACCACGGGCTCGGCCGACGCGTCAAGCCGGCGCAGCAGCCGGGGGCGGGTCAGCGGGTGCGGGGGCTGGTCCGCAGGACGCAGCTTGAAGGTCGGCACGGAGCTGGTCATGGCACCTTCGATGGAGTCGTCGGGACGAGCGGAGCCCCCGGCGTCCGTGGCTCGCCTGCAGGAGCCGGACGCCGGGGGCCGTAGTGGACCGGGGCAGGGATACGGCAGCCTCCGTCGGGCCGCTGTCACCGGCGCTAGCAGGGAGGCCTGAGCGCGCCGAAGTCTCCGCCGAAGTGGAGCAGCGGCCGGCCTTCCACCCGGTGTTCGAAGTGGCGGACGTCGCCCACGAAGATGGTGTGATCGCCGCCGGGCAGTGCCGCGGCGACATCGCACACGACAGCCGCGATGGCGTCCTTCAGCACCGGCACGCCGTGGTCGTCGATGATCTCCACACCCGCGAACTTGTCCGGCTTGGAAACGGCGAAGTTCCGCGCGAGGTGCTCGCTGTCCTCGCCGAGGACGTTGACGGCGAAGCGACCGTGCTCCGCGATCGCGGTTCGCGTGTACAGCTGGTTGCCGATACACACGATCAGTTGGAGCGGCTCGAGGGACAGCGCGGAGACGGCGCTCGCCGTCATGCCGATGGCCGTGCTGCCCGAGCGCGTGGTGATCACGCTGACGCCTGTGGCGAGTCGGCTCATCGTGGCGCGGAAGCCGAAGACCTTGTCGAGGGTTTCACTCATCTGAGGACCTCCGTGAATGCGGGGCCGAACCCCGCGGTGTGATGGAGTGTTCGACGTCGGCCGTCCTCATGGATGACCGGCTCTCGTCGTGGTGGCGCCGTGGGGATCAGTCCCTGACGAGGGGTTCGAGGACGAAGGTGTGACGCACCAGGGTGTACGGCACCTCGGTACTTCCCCGGTAGGGCCCGGCGTCGGGCGCGTACGTGTCGTAGCGCTCGATCAGCGACTGCCTGACGCCGAACACCGGATCGGTGTCCAGGTGCGGGTCGTCCGAGGGGAAGAGCATGGTGGTCACGCGCTGGAATCCCGGAGCCTCGATCAACAGGTGCACATGGGCGGGACGCATGAGCGACCTGCTGGTCGCGCTCATGAGTTCGCCGACCGGGCCGTCACCGGGTATCGGGTAGCTGGACGGGCGAATGGAACGGAAACCGAAGTGCCCCGTCCCGTCGGTGCGGAACAGCGCGCGCATGGCCGGCTCGTCCAGGCCGGGCACCTCCATGTCGTAGTGGCCGTCCGAGTCGCTGTGCCAGACGTCCACCGCCGCATCTGCGACCGGCGCTCCCTCGTGGTCCACGACCCGTCCCTCGAAGAACAGCGGGGTACCGGGCAGACCTCCGGAGATGTCGGTGGCGTCTTCCTGCTGCGGCCTGTCCTCCCTGAAGTACGGGCCCAGCACGCTGTTCTGCGTGGCCTGGCTGGGGCGTCGGTTGGTCAGGGCGTCGACCAGCATGGTGACGCCGAGCACGTCGGACAGCAGGATGAACTCCTGACGCGTCGGGGTGCACGTCTGCCCGGTGCGCGTCAGGAAGTCGACTCCCCGGGCCCATTCGTCCTGCGTCAGTTCGACGTCGCGGACGAAGGCGTGCAGGTGCCGCACCAGTGATTCCAGGATCTCGGCGACGCGGGAGTCCTTGGTGTTCCGCATGGTCGAGATCACGGCCTCGGTGATGGTGTCGCTGGTCAGATCACGCATGACGAGCTCCCGTGGTGGTTGGGTGGTGGGTCGCGGACTCGGTCCGGGGATGTCCGTCGCCGGGGGATGTGCACGGCGGCTGTCCGGCCCAGGCGCGGGTCAGGAGGGTGCGTACCGCCGTCCGTTCGACTGGTCGCGGGTTCCAGTAGCCGTCCCGCACGATGAGTTCGGCCGCCTGCTCGATGCCCGATTCCGGCATGCCGAGGTCCCGCAGCGCCCTGGGGGCGGCGAGCCGTCCCGCGAAGTCGAAGAGGCCGCTCGCGGCGTCGGCCGCCGACAGCGCCTCGGCGATGCGTGCCATGGCCTCGGGGGCCGCCGGTGCGTTGTAGGCGACCACGTGCGGCAGGACGACCGCGTGGGTTTCGGCGTGCGGAAGCCCGAACGTGCCACCCAGCACATGGCACACCTTGTGATGCAGGGCCATACCCACCGTGCCCAGGCACGTGCCCGCCAGCCACGCCCCGTACAGGGCGTCGGCCCGCGCCTCGCGGTCGTCCGGACGTTGCGCGACGACCGGAAGGGAGCGGATGAGGGATTCGAGCGCTTCACCGGCCATCAGGAAGGCGAGCGGGTCCCGGTCCTGTGCGTAGAGGGCCTCCACGGCGTGCGCCATCGCATTGATGCCGCTGACCACCGATGCCGCCGCGGGAAACGTGAACGTCAGGTCGACGTCGTACACCACAGTCTTCGGCAGCACTTCCGGCAGTCGGCGGGTCGTCTTCCGGCGCCCTTCGGTCTCTCCGAGGATCGGCGTCATCTCCGAGCCGGCGTACGTGGTGGGCAGCGCCAGCTGTGGCAGCCCGGTCCGCAGGGCGATCGCCTTGCCGAGGCCGATGGTCGAGCCACCGCCGATGGCCAGCACCGAGTCCGCTCCCACGGTTCTGGCATACGCGACCGCCTTCTCCGTGACCTCGACGGGGGTGTGCGGAGCCGCTTGCGTGAAGGTCCCCACCGCGGCCGTACCCAGTACGTCGTGTACCTCCGCCGCCTGGCCCGCTTGACCGGGTGTGCACAGGATGAGCACCCGACGGCATCCGAGGGCATCAACCTCTTCAGGGATACGGCTGCGCGTACCGCTGCCGAAGACCACCTTGGTGATCTGCCCCCGATGCACGAATGTCTTCATGAGTATTTCCCCAGTCCCGCCGTCTGCTTGGAAACAAAACTCTCGATGCTTGAATGACGGGGGTCAACGGAATCCGTGAGGGATAACGAGCACCGGCGGTGAAATACCTTGTTCGTGGGACAGGCGCCGCGCGCGGGCCTCCGGCTCTCGACGGATATCACCCATCTGCGGGATGCCGGGGGTGCCCAGGAACTGGCATGGTGCATCCGGAAGTCTGCCAGGCAGCATATGCCTGTCGAATTCACCGAAACGACGTCCGATGGGGCCGCATTGACGGGCGGCGAGGGTTCACGCAAGGGAGCGTGCAGACCCAGGAATCCGGGCGCTTTTCGTGCGTTTCCCAGGCCAGGTACCCGCAGTCCGGCACGCACCTGATCGACGGCTGAGATCCGGCCGTCGCCCCCACCCCCAGGAGGCCGCCACTCAAGAGATCGCCGACAGCGCGCAGACAGCCGTCGGCACAGTACTGCGCGAGTCCTCACCACGGCTGGTGATCGAGGTCACCCGGGACGGCGGCGGCAGGCGGGATGCACGCAGGGGGCATCGGTGTTCCAGGAGCACATTGCACACCCATTGACAGCCCTCCGACCCGGCGTCCGGGACAGCCCCGGGCCGGAGGGCGCGAGATCTTCTCGCAGGGCCCTGAACGACACAGAGCGATCGATCATCGATCAATGCCCTCGCCGACAGGAGACAACGATGCTGACCGTGCTGTCGCCGATCTTCGCTCTCCTGGCAGCTGCAACCAACGCTCTGGGAACGGTGATGCAGCGCCGGGCCGCCACCCTCGTCCCGCAGTCCAACGCTCTGCGCATCGGCCTCATGTGGGACCTGCTGCGCACTCCGGTCTGGCTGCTCGGCATAGGCGGGGTCGTCCTCTCGGCGATGTTCCAGGGCGCCGCGCTGGCCACCGGTGCGCTGGCGATCGTGCAGCCGCTCTTCATGCTGGAGTTGCCGTTCGTGCTGCTGCTCGCGAGCGTCGTCTTCGGGCGCCCGTTGCCCAGGGCCGGCTGGCTGCCCGTAGGCAGTATCGCCGTCGGCCTTGGCCTGGCGCTGTTCGCGGCAGCGCCGACCGGTGGCACTCTCCGGGTCCCTGCGGCCCGGTGGACGGCGGTGGGAACCTGCTGCCTGCTCGCCGTGGCGGTGCTGTGCAGCGTCGCGGTCAAGCTGCCCAACGGCCCTGGCCGCGCCGCATGCCTGGGGTCGGCCGCTGCCGTCTCCTACTCCGTCACTGCCGCGCTCATGAAGTCCTCGACCGTCGTCCTCAGCCGCCAGGGTATGAGTGCCTTCTTCACCGCATGGCAGACCTATGCGTTCGCCGCTCTCGGCGTGTGCGCCCTGTTCCTGCTGGAGAACGCCATGCAGTCCGGACCACTGGTCGCCTCCCAGCCGGCCCTGACCCTCGGCGACACACTGGTGAGCCTGGCTCTCGGTGTCACGCTCTACGGGGAAAGGCTCCGTGGTGGCTGGTGGCTGACCCTGCAGGTATTCGGGCTCGCGCTGGTGGCGTATGGGGTGACCCGCCTGTCACGTCAGCACCTCATTCCCGCAAGGACGTGAAATACCGGTTCGGTGCAACAAAGGCCGGCAGCACAACCCTGGGATCGCAGCCAATATCGCCGATCTGCGGGATGGCCAAGTGCACCGTGGCCTCGGACCGTGGAATCAGGTCTCCAAAAGTCACGCGAGCATTTGAGGATCCGAAGCATATGGACAAATTGGTTAATACGGCCCTGGAGGCCGTGGCGGATGTGCCGGATGACGCGTCGTTGGCCGTGGGTGGCTTCGGGTTGAGTGGCGTGCCGAACGTGCTGATCCAGGCACTGTACGAGCGGGGCGTCGGCGGGTTGTCGGTCGTCTCGAACAACTGCGGGGCAATGGATTCGGGCCTGGCCGTACTGCTCTCGGCGGGCCGGATCGGGCGGGTGACGGGATCGTATGTCGGGGCGAACAAGGAGTTCGCGCGGCAGTACCTGGCCGGTGAGCTCGAGGTGGAGCTGATCCCGCAGGGCACGCTCGCCGAACGGCTGCGCGCCGGGGGTGCCGGCATTCCCGCGTTCTACACCCCGGCCGGGGTGGGCACGCAGGTCGCCGAGGGCGGACTGCCCTGGCGCTACGACGGCTCCGGCGGGGTCGCGCTGGCCTCGCCGGCCAAGGAGGTGCGGGACTTCGACGGCACCGAGTACGTGCTTGAGCACGGCATCCGCACCGATTTCGCGCTGGTGCGGGCCGCGAAGGGCGACCGGCACGGGAACCTGGTGTTCCGCAAGTCCGCCCGCAACTTCAACCCCCTCGCGGCCATGGCCGGCAAGGTCACGATCGCGGAGGTGGAGGAACTGGTCGAGCCCGGCGAGATCGAGCCGGACGCGGTGCATCTGCCCGGCATCTTCGTCCAGCGAGTGCTGGTCCTTACCCCGGAGCAGGCGGCGGACAAGAAGATCGAGCGGCGGACGGTGAGCAGCTGATGGCCTGGACTCGTGAGGAGATGGCTGCCCGCGCCGCGCGTGAGCTGTGCGACGGCCAGTACGTCAATCTCGGCATCGGCCTGCCCACGCTGATCCCGAACTACCTGCCGCCAGGGGTGGAGGTGATCCTGGAGTCGGAGAACGGCATCCTGGGCACCGGCCCCTACCCGGGTGAGGACGAGGTCGACCCGGATCTCATCAACGCCGGGAAGGAGACCGTCACGGTCCTGCCAGGTGCTTCCTTCTTCGACTCGGCGCTGTCATTCTCGATGATCCGCGGCGGCCACATCGACGTCGCGGTGCTGGGTGCCATGCAGGTCTCCGAGCAAGGAGACCTGGCGAACTGGGCGATCCCCGGAAAGATGATCACGGGGATCGGCGGCGCCATGGACCTGGTCCACGGTGCCCGCACGGTCATCGTCGTCATGACGCACACCGCCAAGGACGGCTCGCCGAAGATCCTCACCGAGTGCGCGCTGCCGCTGACCGGGAGGCGCTGCGTGAACCGGATCATCACCGACCTCGGTGTCCTCGACGTCACCGACGAGGGGCTTGTGCTGGTCGAGTGCGCACCGGCCGTCGACGTCGAGGAGATCATCGCCAGGACCGACGCCAAGCTGACTGTCACGGAGAGCCTGCTATGAACCCCGTTTACATCGTCGACGCCGTGCGCACGCCGATCGGACGCTACAACGGCGGCCTGGCCTCCGTACGCCCCGACGACCTGGCCGCCCAGGTCGTCCGCGAACTTATGGCCCGCATACCCCAGTTGGATCCCAAGCGTATCGAAGACGTGTACTTCGGCAACGCCAACGGCGCCGGCGAGGAGAACCGCAACGTCGCCCGCATGGCGGCGCTGCTCGCCGGCCTGCCCACCAGCGTGCCCGGGGCGACGGTCAACCGGCTGTGCGCCTCCGGACTCGAAGCCGTGATCCAGGCCGCCCGCGCCATCGCCGTCGGCGACGCCTCCATCGCCATCGCCGGCGGCGTCGAGTCCATGACCCGCGCCCCCTACGTGCTGCCCAAGAACGACCGGCCGTTCCCGGCGGCGCACGCCGAGCTGTACTCCACCACGCTGGGCTGGCGGATGGTGAACCCGGCGATGAACCCGCAATGGACCATCCCTCTGGGGGAGTCGGCTGAGCTGATCGCCGAAAAGCACGGGATCAGCCGAGAGCAGCAGGACGGTTTCGCCCTGCACAGCCACCAGAAGGCCGCCGCCGCCCAGGAAGAGGGCCTGTTCGAAGCCGAGTTGGCGGCCGTCCCCGTCCCGCAGCGCAAGGGCGACCCCCAGCTGTTCGCGGTCGACGAGTGCGTACGCCCCGATGCATCCCTCGCCGCGATGGCGAAGCTGAAGCCGGCCTTCCGTACCAAAGACGGCACAGTGACGGCTGGTAACGCCTCCCCGCTCAACGACGGAGCCGCCGCCCTGCTGCTGGCCGACGAGGAGGGCGTGAAGGCCATCGGCCGCGAGCCGCTGGCCCGCGTCTGTGCGACCGGAGTGTCCGCGATCGACCCCGACTACTTCGGCCTCGCCCCCGTCGAAGCCGTCAACCGAGCCCTGGCCAAAGCCGGTCGGGCCTTCGCCGACCTCGACGTACTGGAGCTGAACGAGGCCTTCGCCGCCCAGGTCCTCGGCTGCCTCGCCGAGTGGCCCGAGTTCGACACGGCGATCCTCAACCCGCAGGGCGGCGCGATCGCGCTCGGCCACCCCCTCGGCGCCTCCGGCGCCCGCCTCGCCGGCACCGTCGCCCACCAGCTCGCCCGCCGCGGCACCGGCACCGGCGTGGCCACCCTCTGCATCGGCGTGGGCCAGGGACTCGCCCTCGTCCTCGAACGCTGACACGCACGGGACGAGCAGACCGTCGTGGGGAACAGCGGGCGTGACCGGGATCGGCAGCGGCTTCCGCGCGGGGTCGGCAGGTGCGGACGTACGGTACTGGTATGTGCGCCATGCGGGAAGGCGGCGCGGCACAGCCCGATGGGCCCAGCCCCCCTTCGCCCAGCGCCGGGTCGCTGCGCCGGGCCGAGCTGGACCGGCTGCTGGAGCTCGCCGTGCGCGACACGGGCGTACACGCGGGAGCGGTCTTCCTGCTGGCGTCCGACGGGCAGACCCTGCGGCTGGAGGTGACCGCAGGCATGCCGGCGGAGTATCTCGCGCCCTGGTTCGGGGTCCCGCTGTCGAGCCGCTTTCCCGTGACCGATGCGGTGCGCGAGCGGCGGCTCGTCTGGCTCGGCGACCCGGAGGAGCTCGCCCGTCGCTACCCCCGCACGGCGATCGCCCTGCCCTACCACCATGCGGTGGCCGCGGCGCCCCTCCTCACCGGCACCACGGTCTGGGGCGCACTGCTGCTGTTCTGGCCCGGCGTCGGCTCCACCTGTGCCGACGGCCCGAGCCCTGAACGGGTTCGTGCCGCCGGTCGGCGTCTGGGACGGTTCCTGCGCGACGCCGCCGGCACTGGCCATGCCGTCAGCCCGGGACCCACACCCCGCACCCTGATGCAGCCGCCCGCCCGCAAGCGCGGGCCGGCCGAGGCGCTCGCCGCGGCCGACCTCGTCGAACGGCTGCCCTGGGGCAGTTGCTCCCTCGACCTCGAGGGCAGGTTCACCTACGTCAGCACCACCGCCGCCGCCCTGCTGGGCGCGAGCAGCCCCGACGATCTGATCGGCACGCGTCCCTGGCAGTCCTTGCCCTGGCACACCGACCCGGCCTTCGAGGACCACTTCCGCGCCACCGTGGTCAGCCGGAAGCCCGGTTACTACACCGCCATGCACCCACCGGACCAGTGGCTCGCATTCGAGCTCTACCCCGACGACTCGGGGGTGAGCGTCCGCATATCGCCGACCGGTCCGGGCGGAGATGCGCAGCCGGCGCCCACCAGGACGGAAACGTTCCAGGGCGAGCCGATCCGCCTGGGCGAGGTCTACCGGGTACTGCACCTGGCCGCCGCCCTCTCCGAAACCGTGGGCGTCTCGGACGTGGTCGATCTGGTCACCGAGGAGATGCTGCCGGCGTTCGGAGCCCGGACCGTCGCCCTGCTCGCGGCCGAGGACGGCAGAATGCGGGTCATCGGCCGCAGCGGCTACAACCCCTCGCTGCTCGAACACTTCGACGGCATGCCGCTGACCCACCCGGCACCCGCGGTCCGGGTCCTCGCCACCGGCGTGCCCAGCTTCTTCGCCTCCTTCGACGAGCTGTCCCGGGCCTACCCGCCCGCCCCGCACCAGAAGGGTCTGCATGCCTGGGCGTTTCTGCCGCTGATCGCCTCCGGGCGTCCGGTGGGCTCGTGCGTGTTCGCCTTCGACCGGCCCCACCCCTTTCCCGACCAGCAGCGGGTCGTCTTCATCGCGCTCGCGGGACTGATCGCGCAGGCGCTGGAACGGGCCCGCCTGTACGACACCAGCAACGAACTCGCCAAGACCCTCCAGGCGGCCCTGCTCCCCGACTCGCTGCCCAACCTTCCCGGACTGGATGTGGCGGCCCGCTATCTGCCCAGCGTCCGCGGCATGGACATCGGCGGCGACTTCTACGACCTGGTCCGGGTCGACGACAGCACCGCCGCCGCGGTCATCGGAGACGTCCAGGGCCACAACGTCAACGCCGCCGCGCTCATGGGCCGGGTGCGCCCCGCCATCCGCTCGCACGCCGCCTCGGGGGCCACGCCGTCACAGGCCCTCGCCCAGGCCAACCGCCAGCTGGTCGCCATGGACCCGGGCCGCTTCGTCAGTTGCCTCTACGCCCATCTCGACCTCGCACACCGCCGAGCCGTCCTCGCCACCGCCGGCCATCCCCCGCCCGTTCTGCGTCGCCCGGACGGCCACGCCGAAGTCCTTCCGCTCCGCCCCGGCGTGCTGCTCGGCATCGACCCCGACGCGGACTATCCCGCCACCGAGATCCCACTGACCCCCGGCACCGTCCTCGCCCTGTACACCGACGGCCTCGTCGAGACTCCCGGGGTCGACATGGACGACGCCATGTCAGGGCTCGCCACCCAGCTCGCCCGGGCCTCGGCCCAGCCCATGGACCGGCTCGCCACGACCCTGATCGACCATGCACGGCAGACCGCGCCCCGGACGGACGACATCGCCCTGCTGCTCATCGGGCTTGCCACCACCGGATAGCGCGCGCCCCCGGCTGGGCTTGCACGGCAGGCACTGCGGCCGCACGGCATGCCTTGACAGCGCAGGGACCGAGGGCAACGATGGAACCATGGAAACTAATCCAGTTTCTTCAGTTTCCCCCAGTGACGAGCGGCGTGCGGACGTGATCGTGGAGGCGGCCGGCCGGCTGTTCTTCGGGTCGGGTTTCGCGCGGGTGAGCATGGACGATCTCGCTCGTGAGCTCGGGATGAGCAAGAAGACGATCTACCGTCATTTCCCGGACAAGCGCAGCCTGCTGGCCGCGGTGCTGGACCGCCAGTTCGCCGCGGTGGAGCGCACGCTGGTGGCGGCGACCGAGGACGCAGCAGGGCAGCCGTTCGCTGTGCGGGTGCAGCGGTTCCTGATCGCGGCGGGCAGTGAGCTCGGACGGATCGGCGCGCCTCAGCTCGCGACCGGGCGGGGCGACGCGATGCTGCGCCCGTACGTGGAGCAGCGTGTGGACGCGGTGGTCTACCAGCGGCTCGACGAGCTGTTCCGGGAGGGACACCAGCAGGGCTTGCTGCCGGCGCCGCCCGAGCTGCTGAGTGAGATCACCCGCGGAGCGTTGGAGCGGCTGCTCATGTCGGAGTTGCCGCGCGATCTGGACTGGACCGCGGCCGATCTGTTGCGGGCGACCGTCGACACCGTGCTGTACGGGGCGATCCGCCCGACAGGCCAGGGCATCGACGACGAACAACCCCGGGCGGTCATCCCGACGGCCCGCGACGACGAGCAGGAGGTGGGCCCATGACCGGGACAACCGGCCGGGTGGCATTGGTGACGGGGGCCAGTAGCGGAATCGGCGCGGCCACGGCGCGACTTCTGGCCGCGCGAGGAATGCGCGTGGTGGTCAACTACCTCCGCAACACCAAGGCGGCCGAGGAGGTCGTGGCCGACATCGCGGCCGCAGGCGGCCAGGCCATGGCCGTGCAGGCCGACGTGCGCGAGGAGGCGGCCGTCGAGAGCATGGTCGGACAGGTCCAGGCGGCTTGGGGCGGCGTCGACGTGCTCGTGCACAACGCGCTCATCCCGTATGCGGTCAAGCCGTTCCAGGACATGACGTGGGAAGAACTGGGTGGCAAGATCGACGCCGAGATGCATGCGGCGTTCGCGGTCACCAAAGCCGTACTGCCCACGATGACCGAACGAGGGTGGGGACGCCTCATCTACATCGGCACCGGACTCAGCCGCCTGCCTCGGGCGGGCATGATCGCGCTGGGCGTTTCCAAGGCCGCACTCGAGCAGTTCGCCCGGTATCTCGCCCAGGAACTCGGCCCGCAGGGCATCACGGTCAACGTCGTCTCGCCCGGCCCGGTGGAGTCCCGCACCGCCGATGCCGTGCTCGACGACGCAACGAGGCAGCGGCAGGTGGCCGCCACCCCCTTGGGCCGCCTGACCCACCCGGCCGACGTCGCCCAAGCGGTCGCCTTCTACGCCGCCGAGGACAACTCCTTCATGACCGGCACCACGGCCGCGGTCAACGGCGGCATGGCCATGTACTGACACCCCGCTGACCTCCGTACACGCGGCCGCACCCTTAAACGATCAAGGAAAGACGTTCATGCACACGATCGACCTGGCCTACGTCGGACGGGGCCTACACGAAGAACTCGCCGCCTACATCGCCGACCAGCAGGACTACTACGCCGAGGAGGGTGTCCACGTCGCGCTGCGCGACGGTTGCACCTAGGACGTCGAACGGCTGCGCCGCTGCGCCACCATCGGGCTCGGCCGGGCACTGCTGTCACGACTGACCGACGGCACGCCGTGGGTCGCACTCAGTGTCAACACCCAACGCCCGCTGTTCTGGTTCCTCGCCCGCCCCGGCCTGACCTCCCTGGCCGACCTGGCCGGGCGGCGGCTGGCGGTCCACGCCCCGCACACCCCGCCCGGCGCATTCGCCCGGATCGTGCTGCGAAAGGCCGGCCTCGACCCGGACCGCGACGTGAAGACCATCGTCCGCTCGCCCGGCGACTACGGCATGGACCTGCGCCGGCTCAACGACGGCAGTATCGACGCCGCCTATGTCGGCAGCACCATGGCACCGGAGGCGGTGGCCGCCGAGCACGGCTGGAACGTGCTGGCCTGGGTCGGCGACCACTTCCAGATTCCCACCGTGGGCGTGGCCGTCGACCCCACCTACATCCCACCCGACGACCCCGCGGTCCAGGCCGTCGTACGAGCCCACCGGCGCGCCCTTCAGGTGATCCACGACGACCCCGACACCACGGTGCGCCACATGCAGACATTCCTCGGCGGACAGACCGCGGAAGAAGCCCGAGCCCACTACGACACGTTCATCGCGCCGTACTTCAGCACGGACGGCCAGGCCGACCTCACCGTCGGCGACAAGGCGATCACCGCGGTCGCCGCCGAACTCGGCGTTCCCGCCGGCGTCACCGCGGCCGATTTCTACCACACTGGGGCCGCCACAGCCTAGGCATCAGGACCTGTGGGAACGACGTCGGCGGCGCCTATACGGCAGTTATGGCACGTGATCCTATCCATCGGAGCTCTCCCGGCGCCTTGGCGTTGTCGGTGCGACGTGGTCGAAGGCGTCGCTCCACAAGGGATGTGGTCGCTCAACTCGCAGTCGGATGACGGTCCGACCGCGTCCCGCACCGACACCTCCGAATGACGAAAGATGGCATTCTTCACTGCGGAGTCGCAGTCGCGCACCGGTCGACCGGTGCCCCAAGTCTCGGAATTCGGGCTCATCTATCGCCGACGTGATCACGGCTTTCGCATAAGCGGCCGGCCCCGTGCAGGAGCGTTCGGTTCGGGATGCGCTCCGGCTGCGTCCTACGAGGAGTTGGGGAACGCCAGAGTGGGTAAGTCGGGCCGCGATCCGGTTGCCCTGCGCCCCTGTCACTCCGAGACTCGGGCCGCGGAGAAGGAGCCGCTGACAGCGCAGGTACGCCACACCGGTCACCCCGCTCAGGGGGCACGGTGCGGCGCAACCCGGGTGCGAAGCGCCCGTTGAGCGGGCGTCAACACGCGCCAGAGGCAAGTCGGTTGATCTGGCCGAACAGGCTAATCCAGGCGGGATACCTGATAGTGGCCGATGGACCAGTCGTCCCCTGTGCGGACGACGAGGACGGAGAGTTTCACGTCCAGCGGGGGCCGGTCCGTGAACGAGAACTCGACGGCGAGGTAGCCGAGGACGAGGTCGTCGGCATGCCGCCTGGTCTCGAGGATCCGGTATGCCGCCTTCATGCCGAGGGGCTGGGAGTCGTAGTAGTCGGCGACGCCCTGGCGTCCGACGCTGTAGGGGTGCAGCCCCTGGAAGACGGCGTCCTCGGTGAAGAGGACGGCGACGCGGTCGGGCTGGTGCGCGTCGACCGCGGCCTTCCACTGGTCGAGCACTCCGCTCAGGATCTCCGCGTCGTCGGTCGTGGCGGTCATGTCCACTCCTTGGTCCAAGACTCGGTGTACGGTCAGTGTCCGGCGCTCATGCCGCCGTCGACGTGCAGGATCTCGCCGGTGACGAACGGCGCCGTCTCCAGGAAGAGCACTCCGTCGACGATGTCGCTCACTTCACCCATGCGGCCGACCGGGTGCAGGGCGGCGAGGAACTCGTGGGCCTCCTCGGGGTGCATGGGGGTCTTGATGGTGCCGGGCGACACGGCGTTGACGCGGATGCCTCGGGTGGCGTACTCGATCGCCAGGGACTTGGTCGCGGACTGCAGGCCACCCTTGGTCAGCGAGGCGAGGACGGAGGGGACCCGGGCGTCCGGACTGTCCACCAGGCTGGTGGTGACGCTCACGATGTGCCCGCCGCCCTGGGCGAGCAGGTGCGGGAGGGCCTGCTGGGTGAGGTGGAAGAAGCCGGCGACGTTGATGCCGGTCACGCTGGCGTAGTCCTCGGCCGTGTAGTCGGTGAAGGACTTCGCGACGAAGATGCCCGCGTTGTTGACCACGGTGTCGATACGGCCGAACCGCTCGAGTGCCGCGGTGACGACCCGCTCGGCGGTCGCCGGCTCGGCGATGTCGCCCTGAACGGTCAGGACGTCGGCATCGTCGGCGGGGGCGATGGTGCGCGAGGTGGCGACGATGCCGTAGCCGAGCTTGCGGTAGCCCTGGACGAGGGCGGCGCCGATGCCCTGCGAGGCGCCGGTGATGACCGCGACCTTCTGGTGCTGTGTGCTCATGCTGACTTTCTCCAAAGACGATGACCGATCACTAGCCGACCGGTCGACTATTCGACCGTAGGTCGGGCGGTTCGGCAGTGGAAGGATCGGCTTCCTACCGCCTGGAAGGCGCAGCCTCCCAGCGCACGTCAGGCCGGGATCGCGTATGGATCGTCGGCGGGCAGCCAGGCGTCCGGGGCGTGGATCCCGAGGTCGCCGACGCCGTCGCACAGGGCGTCGACAGCGGCGAGGACTCCGGGACGATCCTCGCTCGCGCGCCAGACCAGGGACCAGGTCCAGTAGACCTTCGGCGCGACGATCTCGCGGCGGACCAGGTCGGGCGGGAGCGGAGCGGTCTGCCCCTTGGGCGAGTTGAGGACGGGGCGGGTGCAGCGGCGGACGTGGTCGAAGAAGGCGGGGCCGGTGATGGCACCATCGGAGATGCGCACCGGGCGGGCCCCGGTGACCTGCGTCAGTTCCTCGGCGTACACGTTCCAGGACGCCCAGGAGGTGATGTCATCGTCAATCAGTACATCGGTGTCCCGGGCCGCCACATCCGGTGGGTCGCTGGTGTCGCCGCCCTTCGCGACGGCGTAGAGACGGTCGGCGCCGATCAGTCGTGCCCGCAACCCGAGCCGCTCGAGGTCCTCGGCGCGCACCCAGCAGACGGCGAGGTCGAGGCTGCCGTCGGCAACCCGCGTGGCCTGGGTGTGCGAGGGGGCGACCCAGGCGTCCAGGTGCACCTGGGCCGCTGCGGCTGTCCGTGAAGTCAGGTCCGGCGGCAGCCAGTTGACGTAACCGAGCCGCACCGACTCCGAGCCCGACAGTCGGCCTGCCTGGCGCTTGAGGTCGTCGGCCCGCTCCAGCAGGGCACGGGTGTGCGGGAGCAGCGCGGCGCCGGCCGGGGTGAGGGAGACCGAGCGGCGGTTACGGTCGAACAGCCGGACGCCCAGGTCCCGTTCGAGCGCCTTGATCTGCTGGGAGAGCGAGGGGCCCGCGATGAGCAACCGCTCGGCGGCCCGGCCGAAGTTCAGTTCCTCGGCGACGGCGACGAAATACCGCAGCTGGCGCAGTTCCACGCGCGCCATGCTACGCGCGCTGGGAGGCCGCGCCTCTCAGCAGCGAGGCGGCCGGTCATGCCATCAGTGCCGGCCACGGCGATCTGGCCCGGCTGTGGCGCCCGGTGGGCGAGTTCTGCGCCATCGGCGTGTGGCGGGCCGACGACGAGGAGGAGTTCCACCAGGGGTGCTTCGCATCCGGCCGCTGCGCCCGTGGACGACCTTCATCGCCGCTCCTTTGGAGTCCCATGCCGACGACCGGGCCGGGTCGACGGCGTCCGATGACCGCCCAGGTTCCCTGAGCCCATACCGCCAGGGCGGCCGCCACGCCCGGTCGCGGGCATGGGCGTCGGCCCTTTTCGCCCAGGCCCCGATCCAGCCTGCTGATGCACCTTTGGACAGAGCTGTCCGCGGGTGCCGGGGCCAACCCGGCCACCGCCAACTACTCCGGCTGTCTCCTCGGCACACTCGCGGGCGACCGGCCCGACACCAGCCGCGCCGCCCTCTCCCCCTGATGCGGCATCGCCGTCCCGGCCGGCCGCGTGATCAGAACGCCGTACGGTCCCCGGCCCTCGGCGCGCCCAGCAGGGCCCGGCAGTTCTCCCAAAGGGGACTCAACCGCTGGGTGCTGTTGTAGAGCTTGGCGAACATCACCTGGCCTTCCAGCTGGGCCACGACGGCGCGCGCCGCCTCACGGGTGTCGGCCACGCCGACCTCGCCGCGCTCACGGGCCTCGGCGATGACGGACTCCACCATGTCGACCTGTGCGTCGAAGATCTCCTGCAGCCGCTCGCGGACCGCCTCGGTCTGGTTGCTCAGCTCCAGAGTGAGGTTCCCGAACAGACAGCCCGCCACGGTGCCGCAGCCCAGCTGGACGGCACGCTGGCCGGCCTCCGTCTCCTCGAACAGCCGCCGCAACCGCCACAGCGGCTCCGCGTCACCGGTCAGGGCTTGTGTCCAGTCGCGCTTCTGGACCGCCCAGTGTTCATCGACGACCGCGAGTGCGAGGGCCTCCTTGGACTCGAAGAAGTAGTAGAAACTCCCCTTCGGCACCCCGGCGGCCTTGCAGATCTCGGCCACGCCGAGCGCCGCGTACCCGCGCTCCTCGATCAGCGAGCGAGCGGCGTCCAGGATCTTCCGCCTGGCGTCACTGGTACGTCCCATGACATCAGCGTACGAAATAACCGACCGGTCGGCTACATGTGCAGCGAGGGAACCTCGGCCGACCGTAGGACGCCGACCGCAGGGAGAGGCTCTCGGCCCGGTCAGCGCGCGAACAGAAGCACAACGGTCTCGGTTCGTCCCCACAATCACCCTCCTCCCGTCTGCCGACCTGGGCACTGGTCGGTTCCGCACGAGGAACCGTTATGCGGATACGCCGTCTCGCGCGCGGAGGTCGATCGCATCCGCTGGCGGCCACGGCCCTGGGGCGAGTGCCGCACCGCAGACCTCTCAGCCGACGTGGCGCGGACGACTCAGCGGCTTTCTGCCGGTTCGTCGCGCAGCAGGGCGGCCGCCTCGGCGGCCTCGGCCGTGACACGGGTGGCGGCGTGTGCGGCTCGCCCGGTCAAGCGCCAGGCGATCATGCGGAGTGCCGTGGGCGGGGCCGGCGGAAAGACACCGAGCTGGCCGAGCATGGTGATGTCGTCGCGTACCGCCTCATGGCTCACCACTTTGCCGTCACGGAGGCCGAGTACATGGATCTGCTCGAAATCGATGTCATGCCCGGTGGGGGGTATGGCTTGATCGAGTGCGCCGTCGCGGTAGCGGACGAAGGGCCCCGTGTGGCGGCCCCGCATGCGCAGTCGCACCCAGACCTGGTCGTCATTGCGTGCGATGCCGAGGACCGGGAAACGCAGATCACTGAAGGCGGAGCGCATCCACGCACCCGAGGCGAGGACCCCGGCCGGGCCGGGCAGAGCGCAGGCCGGGGGTGCCACGGCCGCCTCGCGGTTGCAGAAGTCCTCATGCACCACGTCGGCGGCCAGCGCCGGGGCACCTGTCTCGAGGACGCGGAAGAGTCCGTGGGCCAGTTCTGTGGGGTCCGTTCCCATGATGCGGCTGCCTCTCGTGGGCTGTGCGGTCGCGATGAACACGTGGGTCGCCCGCGGGACGGGCGGCGTGGCCGCGCATTCGGTCCGAGTTCGACCGGCGCATTTGAGGTTATAGCACGCCTAATGAATTCACGGCGATAGAATTGCGATCATGCCGTCCAAGCGCTCCTACGTCTCCCCGCTGCGCGCACAGGCGGCCGCGCAGACACGCGAGCTGATCCTGCGTCAGGCAACAGAACTGTTCGCCGAGCGCGGCTACGGGCGGGTGACCGTCGCCGACATCGCCGCGGCGGCGGGCGTGGCCTCGAAGACCGTCTTCGCGAGCGTCGGGAGCAAGAGCGACATCCTGAATCGGATCGTCGACGAAGGCGTGAACGCATCGGGTTACGAACGCGCGATGCAGACGCTGCTTGAGGAACGGACACCAGAGTCGGTGCTGCGAGCGTTGGCTCATGGCACGCGGATGGGCAACGAGCGTCAGTTCACCGTGCACGAGGCGATCCGAAAGGCGCTGCCCGTCCACGAGGACGGCGAGGCCCTGTGGGAGCGCGCCACCGCGGACTACCGCGACGCGCTGCACACGACCGCCCGCCATATGCACACCCTGACTCCAGCGCCCTCCTACCCGGTGGAGGAGACAGCCGACCTGCTCTGGCACTGGTTCGGTCCCACCGGCTGGCGCACCCTGGTGGTCGAAAGCGGCTGGTCCTGGGACCGTGCCGAGGACGTCCTCTATCGCACGGCGGTCGCCGCGCTGCGCTGACACGACGTGTCGCCCCCGTCGTGCCGCCGCCCCGCAGAGAGGTGCGGTCGAGGCTCATGCAGTCCTGGACGCCGGCCCTGCGCGGTTTCGGTGCTCGGCGGACCGACGGCCGCCATGGGTATCGAGGGTCCGCGTCCGGCGTGCGATCCACCACGGCTACGTGGCTGGTCAGCCGGCTCCTCACCCGCTTTGTCGGCCGATCACAGATCGAGGACGACCTCGGTGGTCGGCTTGCTGCAGCAGACCAGGACGGTCCCTGGCTCGGGGAGTTCGAGGGGTGGGGTGGTGTAGGTGATGTCGCCTGCGACGAGGTGGGTGATGCAGGTGTGGCACACACCGGTGCGGCAGGACCAGCGGGTGGGGATGTCGCAGGCTTCGGCGAGATCGAGGAGGGACGCGTGAGCGGGTGACCATGGGGTGGTGATGCCGCTGCGGGCGAAGGTGACGAGGGGCCCGGTTGCGGTGGGACCGGGTGGCTGGTGGGGCCGGACCACGGCGGTGGCGGTCACGCCCGGGTTGATGGCGGGGAGAGCGGTGAACTGTTCCGTATGGATCTGCTGGGGGCGCAGACCCAGATCGCGCAGGAAGCCGGCGAGGCCGTCCATGAAGGCGGGTGGGCCGCACAGGTAGGCGTTGGCCTCGGCGGGGATGCCCATGGCCATGAGGGATGCAGCGGTCGGGCGGCCGTGAGTGATGTGGGGCTCGTCGGGACGTGGGGTTTCGCCGGTGTAGTAGATGTACTCGTGGGCGCCCGGAAGTTGGGCCAGAAGGGTATGAGTCTCGTCCGCGAAAGCGTGGTGGGCGCGGTCGTGGGCGGTGTGGATCCACCAGACGGCGCGCGGGTCTCGCGTGGCGGCGAGTTGGTGGAGCATGGCGAGCACGGGTGTGGCACCGATCCCCGCGGAGATCAGCACGATCGGGCCGGGGTGTTCTTCCAGTACGAAGGTTCCGCGGGGGCTGGCGATGTCCACGAGGTCGCCGGGGTGGAGCCTCGCATGAATGTAGCCGCTGGCTTTCCCGTGGGGTTCGCGCTTGACGCTGATGCGGTAGGTGCCGGCTGTGGGCGCGCAGGACAGGGAGTAGCTGCGCACTTCGGGGGCGGCATGGTCGATGGCCAGGCGGATGGAGAGGTACTGGCCGGGGCGGGCCTCGGGCAGGGGCGTGCCGTCGGTGGTGGTGAGGTAGAGGGACGAGATGGTGGGGGTCTCGGGGACGATGCGGGTGACGCGCATGGGCTTGAAGCCCGGCCATCCCGGTTCTTTGCCAGGCTGCTCGCCCGGCTGTCCCGGCTTCTGTGCGGGCGCGGCGAGTTCGCGGAAGGACTGCTGCCATCCGGGACTGAGGGCGGGGATGTTCAGTGCTTTGCGCAGCTTCGCGGGGTCGCGGTCCGGGAGGTAGAGCAGCGCGTCGGCGTCGGCGACGCTGAGTTGTTCCGGTCCCTTGCGGGTGAGGGTGACGGCGTCACCGGCCTGGACGCGGCCTTCGGTGATCACTCGGAGGTAGAAGCCCGGCCGGTGGTGGGCGACGAGCAAGGAAGCCATGGTGGGTTCGCCCAGGCGCATGCCGACCCGGTAGCAGGTGACGCGGGGCTGGGAGACTTCGAATTCCGCTTCGCCGATGCGGTACCGGTCACCGATGCATACTTCGTCGTCGGGCAGGCCGTCGACCGTGAAGTTCTCCCCGAAGATCCCGAAGGTCAGGTCGTCGCGTCCGAGCTGTTTTTGCCAGTACTGGTAGGACTGCAGCTGGTAGACGAGGACGGCTCGCATTTCGCCGCCGTGCCCGGCCAGATCTCCTTGACCGTCTCCGTCGACGTTCAGCCGCCGGACCATGCGGGAGCCCTGGACAGGGGCCTTCCAGGCTCCGGTGTGCACGGTCCTTCCCTGCCAGGGCACATCCTTGGGCAGTCCTACGTTGACGGACAACAGCGTCGCCATGGTGGACCTCCTGCGCGATGGTAGCCGGGACAGCCCCCCTCGTGACGCTGTGCCTCGCCGAGAAGCGCGCTCAGCCGCACATCGGTCCCATCGTATGCGTGCCTTCTGACGGCAGGCCGTCAGAAGGCGGACCTGTCACTCCGTGTCAATGCATGCGGCTCGCCCTGCGAACGCTCGATCGCGCCTGACGCCCGTCCAAGTGGCGGACTGGGAGCCCTTGTCTCCCAGCAGGGAGTAAACAGGTCGTAGTCTCGGTACGACTCGATGAACCACAAACGCCCCGGGCCCGGCCACCGTGACGGGATTCGTCTTCCCCCGGGGTACGGATCCTCGACGTGACCGGTCCATCGAGTTGTTCGCTGTGGCCAACGAGTTCGGCGGTCAGTATCAGGTGCGGATCGCGTCCGAGGACGGTACGGGCGTGATCACCTCCGCCGGAACCCGCCTCGGCGCCGATGTGCGGGTCGATGATGTACCGGAGCCATGCGACGTCCTGCTGATCCCGGGGGTCCGGGATGGGAAACGCTGCTCAAGGACGTCGCAGTCGATCTCGCCCGCTGTAGGCCACGGGCTGGATTCGCCGCACAAGCCGCGCCCAGGTGTCGTCCGCCGACCACAGCCGTTGGTGTGGAAAACGAGCAGATCAAGTGACGTCACACGATCGGCCGGACGGCTCCTGGGTGTCCAGTCCCGGACCGAGGTGCTGGCACATGAGCGCCTGCGCGGTCGTCTCGGCGGCGGCGAAGCTGGAGCGTCCTGCGTCGGTCAGGATGGCCTCGACCGTCCTGCGGTCTCCGGCACGACGATGGCGATCTATCAGTCCGGCCGCCTGCAGACCCCTGAGGAGGTAGGACATCCGGTCCCCGGATTCCTGGAGGAACGCCGCCAGCTTGGCAACGGGCACAGATCCGCTCGCGGCCTCGGCGAGCGCGCCGAGAATGAGGTAGTCATGGAGCGACAGACCGTGCCGCACCCGCAACTCACCGTGCACCAGACCCAAGGTCCGCAGGACGCCTGGAAACTCCCACCGCGTGGTGTCCGACAAATCGTAGTCGATCATGTTCCTTCCCAGGGGTCGGTTCTCCGGCCACAAGCCCGCGGCCGTAGCATCACAACCGGATTCCCTACGACGTCGATCCCGGACCGGACGGACACGAAGCCCTCGGATCAGGACGGCGTCACCCGCCCGCACTCCGCATATGCGACGACGGCAGGCAGCAGGCCGTCACCCGTCCGATGTCCTGATGTGAGGCCGTCGTGGCGCGCCCGGCCATCCGTCTCCGCACTCCCGGCGTCCTAGCGTCGTCAGTGCGACGCGGTCGAACGGGTCGGTCTCCGCAACGGTTGCGAAGTCCTCGACACCTGACACGCAGGCGGACGACCGCCGTAGCCGCGTCCGCCATCCCCAGGCTTCACAGAGGAAAGAAGGCGTTCGCGCCATGGCGTCGCAATCAGACACCGCTCGAGCAGCGTCTCACGGGCTGGACTTCGGGCTGAACGAATGGGTCGTGGACGAGCAGCGACGGCGTTACCTCCACGACCCCGGCTCGGTCGACCAGACGTGGAGGAACTTCTTCGCCACTCTGGTGTCCCCGGCCGCCGCGGCCTCGCTGACCGCCTCAGCCCAACACCACAAGGGCACCGACGAGGCGGCGCTCAAGGCGGTACGGGTCGCGGCGCTCATCCACGCGTATCGCGTGCGCGGGCATCTGATGGCCGGAACGGACCCGCTCATGGCGCGGGCCGCCGCAGCACATCCGGAGCTCGACATCGCCGCGTTCGGACTTGACGACGCGGACCGGGCGGAGGACTTCGCCGTGGACGGGTTCGCCGGGCGCGCCACGATGTCACTCGACGAAGTGCTCGGCGCATTGCGGGAGTTCTACTGCCGCACCGCCGGGTTCGAGTACATGCACATCCAGGACGCCCGGGAACGCCGCTGGATCCAGCAGCGCGTCGAGGGGCCGCAGCGCCGCCCGGACCGTGCCGGACAGCTGCGGATCCTCTACCGGTTGGGGGCCGCGGAGGCCTTCGAGACGTTCCTGCAGACCAAGTACGTGGGCCAGAAACGGTACTCGCTCGAAGGCGGCGAGTCGGCCATCGTGCTGCTCGACGCCCTGTTGCTCCGCGCCATCGAAGACGGTGTCCAAGAAGCCGTCATCGGGATGGCGCACCGCGGCCGGCTCAATGTCCTGGCCAACATCATCGGCAAGTCCTACGGCCAGATATTCGACGAGTTCGAGGACGCGATGGACATCCGGTCGGTCCAGGGCTCGGGGGACGTGAAGTACCACCTCGGCGCGGAGGGCACCTACCGTGCCCTGGACGGCGGCACCATCGCCGTCTCGGTCGTGGCGAACCCCTCGCACCTGGAGATCGTGGGGCCGGTGGCCCAGGGCGTGGTGCGCGCCAAGCAGGACCTGGCCGGGGACCAGGGCGAGCCCTTCCCCGTACTGCCGGTCGTCCTCCACGGCGACGCAGCCTTCGCCGGCCAGGGCGTGGTCGCCGAGACCCTGAACATGTCGCAACTGCCGGGCTACCGCACGGGCGGGACGGTCCACGTGGTCGTCAACAACCAGGTCGGCTTCACCACCCTGCCCGCCAACGGCCGTTCGAGCACGTACGCCACCCATGTGGCACGGATGGTGGAGGCCCCGATCTTCCACGTCAACGGCGACGACCCGGAAGCCGTCGACCGCGTCGCACGGATGGCCTTCGACTACCGCCAGACGTTCCACAAGGACGTCGTGGTCGATCTGGTCTGCTACCGGCGCCACGGGCACAGCGAGGTCGACGACCCGTCCATCACGCAGCCGATGATGTACGAACACATCGCCGCCAAGGCTTCGGTGCGCACGCTGTACGCCGCGGCCCTCATACGCCGCGGGGACATCGGCGAGCGGCAGGTGGACGGTGCCCGCCGCAACTACCAGGATCACCTCGAACGGGCCTTCGCCGAGACCCGGGCGCTGCCCGCTCCCGCACCGGCCGAAGACCTTCCTTGCGCCGACGCCGGACAGGCGGCCACCCAGCGCACGGCGACCGCGATCGACGAGGCGACAGCCCGTCAGGTCATCGCATCGCAGACCGACCTGCCGCAGGGCTTCACCGTGCACCCGCGTGTCCTGCCGCAGCTCCACCGGCGTACGGCGACGCTCGACACCGGCACCGTCGACTGGGCCACCGCGGAGACACTGGCGATCGGTTCGCTGATGCTGGAGGGCGTCCCGGTACGGCTGGCCGGACAGGACTCCCGGCGCGGCACCTTCGGCCAGCGCCACGCCGTACTGACCGACCGGCGCACCGGCGCGGAGCACACGCCGCTGAACTCCCTCAGCCCGCAGGCCGCGAGCTTCGCACCGTACGACTCGATGCTGTCCGAACTGGCGGCGCTGGCCTTCGAGTACGGCTATGCGCAGGCCCGTCCGGAAGCCCTGGTGCTGTGGGAGGCCCAGTTCGGTGACTTCGCCAACGGCGCGCAGACGGTCGTCGACGAGTACATCGCCTCCTCCGAGCAGAAGTGGGGCCAGCGTTCCGCAGTGACCATGCTGCTGCCCCACGGCCTGGAGGGCCAGGGTCCGGACCACTCCTCCGCCCGGATCGAACGCTTCCTGCAACTGTGCGCGCAGGACAACATGACCGTGGCCATGCCCTCCCTGCCGGGCAACTACTTCCATCTGCTCAGGCAGCAGGCGCTGGACGGCCGCAGGCCACTGGTGGTCTTCACCCCGAAGTCGATGCTGCGGTCGAAGGCGGCCGTCTCCGCCCTGGCCGAGTTCACCCAGGGCGGCTTCCGCCCGGTCCTGCCGGACGACACGAAGGATCCGGCCCGTGTCTCGCGCGTGCTGCTGTGCTCGGGCAAGGTCTTCTACGACCTCGACGCCCACCGGCACGCCGCGGGCACGACCGACACGGCGATCGTCCGCGTGGAGCGCCTCTACCCGTTCCCCGCCGAGGAACTCGCGGCGGAACTCGCCCGTTTCCCCGCGGCCGCGGACGTGCGGTGGGTGCAGGAGGAGCCGGAGAACCAGGGTGCGTGGTCGTTCGTCGCGCCCCGTCTGCACCGGCTGACCCGGCGCGCTGTGGAGTGCGTGAGCCGGCCCGAGGCGCCCGCGCCCGCGGTCGGCTCGGCCCGCCGGCACGGCGTGGAGCAGAAGGCTCTCGTGACATCGGCCTTCCAGTGATCAGCGGCTCGCGCGGTGCGCATCGGCTGCCCACCGCGCGTATCCGTCGACACCACGGCAGCATCGAGGAGGAGCAGCGGCATGGGCCTGCTGGCGCGCATCAACCAGCCCGCGGACCTGAGGGGTCTGAGCCGTCCAGAGCTGGTCCGGCTGGCCGGGGAGATCCGCGACTTCCTGGTCCGCCATGTCGCGGCCACGGGAGGCCATCTGGGGACCAACCTCGTCGTCGTGGAACTGACCCTGGCGCTGCACCGGGTCTTCGACTCCCCGCGCGACCGGCTGCTGTGGGACGTCGGGCACCAGGCGTACGTCCACAAGATCGTGACGGGGCGGGCCGGTGAGTTCTCCGGCCTGCGGCAGTGTGGCGGGCTTTCCGGATACCCGAGCCGGGAGGAGTCCGCGCACGACCACATCGAGCACTCCCACGCATCGGTAGCCCTGTCGTACGCCGACGGCAGGGCCAAGGCCGCACAGCTCGCAGGAGAGTCGGACCGGCACATCGTCGCCGTCGTCGGCGACGGAGCACTCACCGGAGGGCTGGCCTGGGAGGCCCTCAACAACATCGCGGCGGCGCCGGACCGGCCGGTGGTGATCGTCGTCAACGACAACGGACGCTCGTACGCACCGACCGTGGGCGGACTCGCCCAGCACCTGGCGGCCCTGCGCACCCACGCCGGCTACGAGCGTCTGGCCGGCTGGGGCAGACAGGCGCTCGACGGTGCCGGAGCGCCGGGCCGGGCGCTTCACCGCACCCTGCACGCGGCCAAGGAAGGCATCAAGGAGGGCCTGAAAGCAGGCCTCGCAGGGGGCAGCGCGGAGGCCGTGATGCCCCACTCGCTCTTCTGCGAGCTGGGACTGCACTACCTCGGGCCCGTCGACGGCCACGACATCACCGCCCTGGAAGCAGCCCTGGAACGGGCCAAGGCCCATGGCGCGCCGGTCGTCGTCGACTGCATCACGCGCAAGGGGCTCGGATACGCGCCGGCCGAGCAGAACGAGGAGGACCACCTGCACGGCATCGGCATCATCGACCCGCAGACCGGGCACCCTCTGCGGCCCGCTGGTCTGACCTGGACGGCAGTGTTCGGCCGGGAACTGGTCGAACTGGCCGACGCGCACCCGGACGTCGTCGCGATCACCGCGGCCATGCCCGGCTCGGTCGGTCTCAACGACTTCGCCGCACGCTACCCGGCACGGTTCTTCGACGTCGGGATCGCCGAGCAGCATGCGGTCGCCTCGGCCGCCGGCATGGCCATGGCGGGCCTGCATCCGGTGATCGCCCTGTAGGTTCCTGAACCGCGCCCTCGACCAGATGCTGATGGACCTCGCGCTGCACCGGCTCGGTGCGACCCTGGTCCTCGACCGGTCCGGAGTCACCGGTGACGACGGCCCCGGCCACAACGGGCTGTGGGATCTTGCGATGCTCCAAGCTGTCCCCGGCCTGCGTATCGGGGCTCCCCGCGATGCGCGCACGCTGCGGCGGCAGTTGCGCCAGGCCGTGTCGATCACCGACGCGCCGACGGTCCTGCGCTACCCGAGAGGCACGGTCGGCCCGGCGATCCCGGCAGTCGGCCGCGCCGGTGCGGTCGACGTCCTGCGCGAGGCCCCGGCGGCGGTGTCCTGCTGGTCGCTGTCGGAACGACGGCCTCGGTCGCTCTCGAAGCGGCGGAGCTGTGCGCCGAGCAGGGGGTGGGGGTCACCGTAGTGGACCCACCGTGGGTCAAGCCGCTCCCCGGCGATCTGCCCGCGCTCGCCGCCGAGCACGCCCTGGTCGTCACGGTCGAGGACGGCCTGCGCGCCGGAGGAGTGGGCACCGCGGTGGCCCAGGGCCTGCAGGAGGCCGGCATCCGCACCCCGGTACGTGCCGTGGGCGTGGCGGACGGGTTTCCCCGGCAGGCCACCCGGGCCGAGATCCTCGCGGAAGCAGGCCTGACCGCTCAGGCGATCGCGCACACCGTCACCCAGACCCTGGCCCGCGCGGCCGTCACCGCGGTACCCACCGGTCCCCACACCATCCCCGCACCCAAAGGCAATGAATTTCGCATACCAGTAAAATGCTTCTACTGCGAAAGCGGCCGGAGGATGCGTCATGTCCGTGTCCGAGATCATCTGCCGCAGAATCGACGAGCAGACGCCAAGCGAGGACGGTGAGGTCGGCGAGCGCGTGCTGGTCGACCGGGTCTGGCCGGAAGGTGTGCGTCGGCAAGGCGCACCGCTCGACGAGTGGCTGCGGGAGGTCGCACCATCCGTCGAGCTGCAGCGCTGGTACGGCCACCACCCCCAGCGGTTCGGTGAGTTCCGCCGCCGCTGTCTCACCGAACTGGGCGATCAGCGGCACAAATACGCAGCTGCCCGGCTTCGGGACCTGGCCCAACACCGCAGCCTCACCCTGCTGACATCCACCCAGGACATGGACCACAGCCATACCGCGGTCCTGGCCGAATGGCTCACCGAACCCGGCTCTCGGTGGCCAATCTGAACGCGGGCGCACTCGCGTTCGTGATGGGCACCGGCATCGTCTCCACGGCCCTGTACGTCAACGGCGCCGACACCGCCTCCGCCGTACTGCTGTGGGTGGCCCTGGCCGGTTATGCCGCACTGGTGCCCGCCTACGGCTGGCGGCTGCTGCGCCGGCGCGAGCGGTTCGTCGCGGATCTCCTCGGGCCGCGTGCCTTCGCGTTCCTCACCCTCGCGATCTCCTCGAACGTGCTGGCCGCTCGCTTTGTGCCGGCCGGACACACTGCGGTCGCCGGGGCGTTCCTGGCGTTCGGAACGCTGGGATGGGTGGTGCTGGACTACGGCATCCCGCTCGCGCTCATCACCACGCTGAAGCGGGGCCCCTCGCTCGACCAGGTGAACGGCACCTGGTTCCTGTGGTCGGTGGGATCGGAGTCGGTGGCGGTCGCGGCAGCATCGCTGGCCCGGTTGACCCCGGGACACGCACTGGCCGTCCTGGCAGTGGTGTGCTGGGCCGTCGGCCTGATGCAGTACCTGCTGACCGCCGCGCTGGTCCTGGCCCGGCTGCTGTCCCGGCCGGTGCAGCCGGAAGGCCTCATGACGTCCGTATGGATCTTCATGGGGGCGGCGGCGATCGCCGTGCTCGCCGGAGTCCGGCTGATCGCACTCCATCCAGGCACCACGATGTTGTCGCGCCCGCTCATCATCGGGACGTCCGTCGTCCTGTGGGCGTTCTCAAGCTGGCTGATCCCGCTCCTGCTGGCTCTGGGCGTTTGGCGGCACGCGCTGCGCCGTATCCCGCTGCGTTACGAGCTCGGCTGGTGGAACCTCGTCTTCCCGGTCGGCATGTATGCGGTCACCACGCATGAGCTGGGACGCGCGACCGCAACCTCGTGGATGACGAGCGTGGGCCGCTGGGAGGTCTGGATCGCCCTGGTGTTCTGGGCTGTCGTGTTCGCCGCCATGGTGGCCGCCAGACTCCGGGCCCGCCCCGCGACCGCGCACGGATCCGCCGGTGCGGGGCAGCCGGCCCGCCCGCAGAGCACGGCCTCGACGGCACCCGGGGCGCTGCCATAGGCACGTGTTGCGATGCGGCATAGGCACGTGTTGCGATGCGGCGCGAACCCGGCTGCCCGTCGGCAGACAGCCGGGTTCGCGCGACGCGTCCGTGTGATGCGGAGCGTTGCACGGGCCCTGTCAGCGGCGGGCGCGCTCACGCTGCCGGACAGCATGGCACAGGGAGTGCCAGGCGACGACCGCCCAGGCGACGACGAGCAGGGCGTACAGGACGACGGCGATCCAGACGAACAGCTGCGAGCCGGTACGGGCGGCGAGCGCGCTGGTGCCGGTGACGCATGCACCGAGGGGGAAGATGAAGGACCACCAGGTGGCTGCGAAGGGCAGCCCTCTGCGGATTTCCCGTACGGTCAGCGCCGTGGCCAGTACCAGCCACAGCAGGGCGAAGCCCCAGATCCCGAGCCCACCCAGGAGCGCTACGACACCACTCCCGCGCGCGTACGGGGCGGGGAGCACGCTCGGCGCCGCCGTGGCCAGCGTCCCCAGCGCCGTCACCGCCTGATCGAGCGCCCCCACGCCGATCCACATCGTGGGCACCACCGCACCGCCGGGCGCGTCATGATGCACCAGGCGGGTGTAGACCATGGCCAGCACCAGCAGGACCGCGACCAACCCGAGCCCGAGCATCGAGTAACAGCACAGCAGCAGGGCCAGCCGCACCTGCCCGGCCGGCGCCCGCGGGATGAGCAGCGCGCCCGTCGCGGCGGAGACCAGCGGCGGCACCACCGGTAGCAGCCAGCCGCCGAACGCCGCGTCCGGCGTGAAACGGTGCCGCGTGACCATCAGATACGGCACCGTGCAGGCGGTGGCAAGACCCAGCACCGTACCGGCCGACCACAGCACCCAGTCCGCATCCACCGCCGCACGCTCCCCGATCAGCCGCCGGCCGAGCAGCAGCGTCCCGGCCCCGACGGTGAGCAGAGCCATCGGCGGCGCCCCGAAGAACTGGGCCAGTACCGGATCACCGGCATGCACCCGCAGCGTCCGCTGCCCGGTATAGCTGACGGCGAGCACGATCAGCAGCAGCGCGGTCCCCGCCCAGACCACCGTGGCGGCCTCGCCGAACCCGGGGAGACTGCGCGGCAGGGTGGCGGCCGCGACGGCGACGATCCCGCTGCCCATGACGGCGGCGAACCAGCCGGGACCGAGCTGGCCCCGCTCCCTGCCGTTCCCCTCGTCCGGCCGGTCACGTACATGCACGGATGATCTCGGGGCCGAGCCGACCGCGGACGCTCTCGAGGCCGGGCCGACCTGGCACGGGACCGCTCGGCTGGTACTGGGGTGGGGTGTCACGGCGTGAAGTGCCTTCTCTTGGGGTGTCGGATTCGTCACCGTCCAGGACCAGCCACGGTGACGGACCGGCCGACTGGCCAGGCCACACCCAGCAGCTCAGGGAAGCGGCCGAGACGGTCGGCCCGTTGGCGCCCTCGACGCTATGGCGAAGCGCGGCTCCCGCCACAGAACAGCATGCGCCATGACGCCCTCACACCAGGACATCGAGCACCGTGCAGGCCCGTTGCCGGGTGCCGCCCGGATGCCCCGATGTCCTTGTCCGAGCGTGTTGTGGCCACACCTGTGGCCATGACGAGACGGCGAACGACCGCTGAACACGGGCGAGGCGCCGAAGCCAGATGCCTCGTTCCACACCACGGAAGGCAGCAACATGCCGCAGGGACGCGGACGACAATCGGCACGGGAGCGGCAGAGCATCGCCGGGCGGATGATGGTGTCCTCCGATGTGGGCCCCAGTCCGTCCGGGAGGCGCACGATGAAGGACAGGCCGTCAGGCAGGAAGCCGCTCCTGGTGACCGTGCTGGTCTTCCCCGGCGTACGGCTGCTCGACGTCACCGGCCCGATCGAGGTGTTCACGACAGCCAACGAATTCGGCGGCCGCTACCGCGTACGCACGGTCTCCCCTGACGGCGCCGACGTGGTCACCGCAGCCGGCACCGGACTGCGCGTCGACCTCGCTGCCGCGCAGGTACAGGCGGCCAGCGATGTGGTCATCATCCCCGGCGGCCCGGAGTGGCCCTCCCTCATCAAGGACGACGCCCTGCTGGACGCCATCAGGGCGCTCGACGCACATGGTTGCCGCACCGCGTCCATCTGCACCGGAGCCTTCCTCATCGCCGCGGCCGGACTGCTCGACGGACGCAAGGCGACAACGCACTGGCGCTTCGCCGACCAGCTCGCCCTGCGCTACCCGAAGGTGAGCGTGGAAGCGGACGCCCTGTTCGTACGCGACGGCCACATCATGACCTCCGCAGGCGTCACCTCGGGCATCGATCTCTCGCTCGCCCTGGTCGAGGAGCACCTCGGCGCCGACGTCGCCCGCGCCGTGGCCAAGGACATGGTCGTGTTCATGCAGCGGCCGGGCGGCCAGTCCCAGTTCAGCGTCCGCACCCACACCCCGCGCGCGAGACAGGAGATGCTGCGCCGGGTCCTGGACGCGGTCGCCGAGGACCCGTCCGCCCCGCACACCCTTGCCGCCATGGCGCGCCGGGCAGGTGTGAGCACCCGCCACATGACACGCCTGTTCCACGACGAGATGCACACGACCCCGGCCCGCTACGTCGAGCAGGTCCGCATGGAGGCCGCCCAGGCGATGCTGGAAGACAGCGACGACCCCATGGCCACGGTGGCCCGGCGCACCGGCTTCGGGTCACCGGAGTCCCTGCGCCGCGCCTTCACGCGCAACCTGGGCATCACGCCGGGGGCCTACCGGGCACGCTTCCGCACCACGCACACCGGAGTCGACGGCGCGGGCGCCTGAGCCCTGGAGGTATCCGGCGAGCACAGACAATCGCCGAAATCCGATAGGTCGGCCGTGCCGGACGAGGCCAGTCAGGCTCTGCGAGCGCGGCCCGCCACGCGGGCGCACCGTCGTAGATGGTGACGCATTCGCTCACCCATACATGCGCGTGGCCGGTGACGCGCAGGAGGGTGAAGCGCCGGTCGGCCGGATGCCCGCCGCGTTGTCTCGCGGCCCCGGAAACGTTCGCCCGACTGCGGATAGTCCAGCATCGCGTCCGCAGCCTGGATCGCGTGCTCGGCCTCGATGTCACCTCGTCCGGAAGCGTGTTCCTTCCTCCAACGGCCTGGTGGGCGTTCGACTCGAAGGTCCGTATCCGAGTGCCTCACGGCAGTTTTTCGGGCCATGGGGCGACGCAAGGAGAGCGCTGGGACGGTGGGGGCGTCGGATCCGGCGTCCCGGAATCTCGACAGGAGGCAGCGGCTTGGCAGAGAACCAGACGGTCCCGGGCATGGCCGGGACCGATCACGAGCAGTTGCGGGCGTTCGATGAGCCGGGGGCTCCGTCGGCAGGGCGGTCCGCCTTGCGCGAGCACTTCTTCGACCGGCCCGCCCTCGAGGTGGCTCCCGAACTCCTGGGGGCTCTCGTGGTCTCGCGCTCGCAGCGCGGCGTGACGGCGGTGCGTATCACCGAGGTGGAGGCGTACGAGGTGCCCGATGACCCGGCCTCGCACGCGTTCCGGGGCCCGAACCGGACCAATCGAGCGGAGTTCGGGGCCCCGGGGACCTTCTATGTGTACCGGACGCACGCGCTGCATCGGTGCCTGAACGCCGTCTGCGGACCCGGGCAGCGTCCCGCTTCGGTGCTGCTCCGCGCCGGCACCGTCGTGGAGGGAGCAGACGTCGCGCAAGATCGCCGGGGGCCTGGGGTACGGGCGCGCGATCTGGCGCGCGGCCCGGCCAACCTCGCGCGAGCGTTGGGCATCGCCGATCTGCGTCATGACGGACAGTCAGCATGCGACGGAGCGGCGGAGTTGTTCCTCGCGGAACCCGCCGGGGGCGTCTCGTCCGCGCGGGTCGGTCGAGGGCCGCGGACGGGGGTGGGCGGTCCTGCTGCTTCGTACGCCTGGCGCTTCTGGATGCTGGGCGAGTCGAGTGTCAGCCCCTATCGGGCGCACCCGGGGTACCGCCGAGGGATGAGGGCGCAGGGCTGACCCCTCCGTCCCTCCTGGGACACCGCCGGTGCCGACGCCGTTCCTCGGAGGCGGCGGCACCCGAAGGTGTTTCAGGCTCGCTCCGGTACCGATCCCGCAGCGAAGACCGAATGTGCGCCTTCGCTGTCCTTATCCGCGGCCACGCACACCCGGCGCCTGCGAGTTGAACACCTCAGGAAATGTCCGTGGGCCGGGCCGGCTCGCGCCTACGCCTCCTGAGACGGCGTCCGGGGGCACGGCGGCGGCCCGACCGAACAGAAGGCGATCAGTGATGACTCCGATCAGTCCCACTCCCGACCCGGATCCGCGCAGGTGGCGCGCGCTCGGGATCATCTGCCTGGTGCAGGTGATGCTGCTCCTCGATGTGACCGTGGTCAATGTCGCGCTTCCTCCCATCCAGCACGATCTCGGCTTCACGACCACGGGCCTGGCCTGGGTCGTCAACGGCTACACCGTCACCTACGGTGGGCTGCTGATGCTCGGCGGGCGCCTGGGCGATCTGCTCGGCCGCAGACGCCTCTTCCTGACCGGCTTGGCGATCTTCGCGCTGTCGTCGGCGAGCGCCGGAGTGGCCCAGCAAGCCGGTGTACTGATCGCCAGCCGCTTCGTACAGGGCGTCGGTGCGGCACTCGTGAGCCCGGCGGCACTGTCCCTGGTGACGCTGCTGTTCACACAGCGGCAGGAAAGGGCACGGGCCATGGCCATCTGGAGTGGCCTGGCCGGAGTTGGTGTGGCCCTGGGCGTCGTGCTCTCGGGCGTCCTGACCACCATCGCCTCCTGGCGTTGGATCTTCTTCATCAATCTGCCCATCGCCGTGTTCGCCTTTCTCGCCACCTTCAAGCTCGTCTCCGAAAGCCGGGCCACCAAGCGCGGTCGGCCTGACGTCCTAGGCGCCGTGACGGTCACCCTCGGTCTGCTCCTGGTCGTGTTCGGCCTCCTGGAGAAGGACAGCCACGCATGGCTCTCGTTCTCCGTCGTGGGCTGCGTCGGGCTCGGTGTGCTCTGCTTGATCGGTTTAGTGCTGGTGGAGGCTCGCGTGGCCCAGCCTCTGGTGCCCCTCGCATTTCTGCGCTCACGTAACCGGAGCATCGCCAACATCGTTCGCATCTGCTACTACGTCGGCTTCGCCACCCTCTTCTTCTCACTGAGCCTGTATGTCCAGCGCATACTGCACTTTTCCGCGCTGGCGACCGGATTCGCCTTTGTACCGTTCGGGTTGGTCATTCTCTTCAGCGCCACCGTGATGGCACCACGCCTCCTTCCCCGGTTCGGTCTGCGGGCCCTGAACGGAGGAGGGCTTGCGGTCACCACCGTCGGCTACCTCCTCCTTGCCGGGCTGAGCAGCCACGGCACCTATGTGGCCGACGTACTGCCCGGACTGATCCTCGTGCCGCTGGGAGGCGGACTCGTCCTCGTCGGATCCACTGTCGCCGGAGTGGACGGCGCCACCGGTGAGGACGCGGGCATCGCCACCAGCATGAACAATGCGTCCATGCAGATCGGCAGCGCCATCGGCCTGGCGGCCCTGGTCTCACTGGGCACCGGCCACGCCGCCGTGCTGCGGCGTGCGGGCGCCGACCCGTTGACCGCCGCCGCGCACGGTTACGCCTTCAGCTTCACCATCGCCGCCGGCATGACGGCCTTCGGTGCGTTCCTCGGCTTCGCCGGAATCCGCCCGACACCGACCGAGACTCCGACGGTGAGGACCAACGCCAAGGAGCGCGTGGTCTGACGTGCCGCCGGCGGCGAAAGCGAGAGTCTGCGGCCGCGGCGGGCCTGGCGGAATGGTGCTGCCGCTGCATTTCAGGGGACATAGTGGGCTCCGCTCGCAGAGGCCGAGTGTGCGCCAACTGTTCGTGCGACGGCGGCATTGCCGGGTCTGAGCTTCCATCGGCTGCCTCTCCTGCTCCCTCCCGTGGACGCCTCAAGCCCGTCATCCGGCATGACCTTGTTCTTCATGACCAGTAGTGCTCACATCACACGCACAGGCAGGACGACAGACATGACCACGAACGACCATCTCGACTACTTCAAGCCACGACTCGTCGTCATCCCGTGCGGCAGCCGCAAACTGGGCTCGCCCGCGCGCTCCGCAGACATGTACGTAGGCTCCTACCACCGGGCATGCCGCAAGGCGGCCGACGCACTGCAACCTGACCTGCTGCTCATTCTCTCCGCACGCCACGGGCTCCTCGACCTCGACGACGTCATCGAGCCGTACGACACACCTCATGGCGCAGCCGACGCGGTAACGAGCCAGGTCCTTCTGGAACAGGCAACCGTGCGTGACATCGTGGGCCTTGACCCGGTGGTGGCCCTCGGCGGTGCACGACACATCAGCCTCGTGCGCTCCGTCTGGCCGCACGTCCACACGCCGTTGGCCGGAGCACGCGGCATGGGTGAGCAAATGGCCCGGCTTGCAGCATTGCGCGAGGGACGGGGACTGCCTCTGACATGACGCTTCGTGCGGCGGCCGCGAGGCCTCGCCAGCATGTGTCGAGGCGCATGGCCCTATGGGGACTGCGGAGCCTTCGATGAAGTGACGGTCGTACGTGGTGCGGTGGTACCACAGTGCGACGTCGTGAAGCTGATGGTGGAGGCGGTGCCGACCTCTTGCTCCTCAGGGCATCCTCGGGTGTAAGCGGATCCCGGGGTCGGCGACCGTCGGCCCGGGAACCCGTGAAGCGGTAATGCAGGAGCGGGCGGTCATGCAGGCCGTCCGTCGACTGCTACCAGGTCTGCTCGCTGGCTCGTACGAGGACCTCGTGGGAGCCCCGCGCGAAGGTGCCCGTCTCGGCGTCGGTCCAGCGCTGCCGGCTGAGGTAGTCGATGACCTTCTGGCGCTGCTCGCGCGTGTAGAAGTCCTCGTGGCCGCGGGACATGCTGCGCGACATGTCGTACATCGAGGCCGTGGCGACCGCCTTGATGCGGCTGTCTGCGGCCGCCGCGGTGAGCGCCATGCCGCTCAGGCCGCAGATGGCCTGCACGCCGATCCGTTCACGGTCGACGATCTTCTGCAGGCCGAGGAAGTTGATGGCGGCGCTGAAGTCCTCGGTGTAGATGTCGGGCGAGCCCACGTCGCGCACCGTGCCGCCGCTCTCCCCGGTGAAGGAGGGGTCGAAGGCGAGGGCGACGTAGCCGCGGCGGGCGAACTCGTTGGCGTACAGGCCCGAGGACTGTTCCTTGACCGCGCCGAATGGGCCGCTGAGCGCCAGGGCGGGCAGCTTGCCCCGGGCGTTCTTCGGCACGTAGAGGTCTCCGGCGACCTCGATGCCGTAGCGGTTCTTGAACCGTACCGAGGTCCGCTTGACGTTCTTGTCCAGCGCGAAGGTACAGGCGTCCTTGGTCTTGCCCTGTCCTGTGGCGCCCCCGGCACGGCCGCTCTCCTCGCCGAAGGCGGGCAGAGCCGTGAAGGAGGCGGCTGCGGTGGCGGCTCCGGTGCCGGCGATCAGGCCGAGCGCTTTGCGACGTTCCATGGAGTGGACCTCATATTCGATCGGTGGGGGAAAGGCGCGACGTCGTTGCTGTCGGGACCGAGGCGCGATTCCACGAAACTGCTTCTGCGCCAGGGGTGGCAGGTCGGGTTTATGGGGGGGTAGAAGCTCCCCCCACCCCGCGGGGGTGTGCGTCGTAGCGCGGAAGGCATGCCACATCGACACCTGCCGGACATCCGCGCCGTGTCAATCCATCGATTTTGTAGAGACGTTGGTCATGCAGCCTGGCTCCGGTGACCGGTACGGCCGCGCGACTCTCGGAGGGTGTTCTCAAATGGACGGCGTCACTTCACGCGCCGGCTCCCGGCGCGTGAAGTGCATCCGCCACCCCGTTGATGTGGATCGCATTGCTGCGTTCTGGGGGATCAGGGGTTGATGAGGACCTTGAGGCTCTTGCGGTCGGCCATGTCCTGGTAGCCGGCCGGGACGCCGTCGAGGTCGGTGGTGACGTTGAAGACCCTGCCGGGCTCGATGGCGCCGCCGAGGATGGCCGCGGTTCGCAAGGCGGCCCAGCGGGCCGGACTCGGCCGGGTCACCCCGCACCAGCTCAGACATACTCTGGCCACTCAGGCGATCAACCGGGGCATGTCCCTGGAGGCCATCGCCTCGCTCCTTGGCCACAAGTCACTGAGCCTTTTCCAACCTCGTGGTGAGGGTGGCTGCTTGGTCGCGGAGGTCTGTACAACGCAGTGAAGCTCCCGGTAGACGGGTTCACGACCAAGA
>NZ_JBIRXG010000042.1:0-44868 GCF_044388685.1 Streptomyces sp. NPDC020192
TCCAGCACCTTGCCGCTGTTGCGGTTGACCAGCACGTACCACTTCTTCAGATCCAGGGTTTTTTGCTCCGCCGAAGCCTGGCTGACCACGACAGCGGAACCGGCCACGATGCTTCGGGCGACCACCGCGGGCGTGGCCATCGGCACGGTGGCCGCCGGCGCGGGACGCCACCGATGACGTGGGTGGGCTGGGGACATGTCTGTCCTGTCGTTCCAGGGACACGCCTGTGCTCTCTTTCAGCCGTTGCATCTGACCGGACCACTTGGCCGGACAACGCTGAGTGGTCCGAGAGGCCGAAAAGGTTGCCGCGAAAAGCCACAGATTTTTCCGCCGTGACCGCTTCCCCTCCGCCACGGCGAACGCGGCGGCTTCCCTGGTGAGCCGTACGGCGTCTTGGCACCCGGCCGGGAGGCGGTCGCGCAGCCCTTCACCGTGTGGGACGTCGCCCGCCGCCGCGCCCGCACCACCCTGGACAGGCGCAAGCCACCGCGGTCGCCAAACCGCACACCGGCTCCCACCAGGGCGGATAGGTTTCGGCAAGGGCACGCCCCGCCAGGGCAACCGCCCATGGTCAGGACACGACGGAGCGCTGGGGCACGGTGCCCGCGTCGGTCGGCGTGGAGCGGGTGGTGTACTGCGGTACGGGGGCGTCGTCGCGGCCGGTGTCGCGCACGAGTCCGTACCGTTCGCGGTCGGCGGAGTGCGGGGCCGGGAGAGCGGCGATGTCGTCGGCTGTCTCCTGCCAGGAGGAGGGCAGGACGTCGAGGTTGTAGTCGGCCTGGGTTTCGTTGAGGTGGAGTGTGACGCTGCCGTCGAGGTAGTAGTACTCGTTCTGCCACATCTGCTGGGCTCCCGGCGGGAGGGTGATCAGTCCCTGCTGCCTGTTGCCCATCCAGGTGCCGCCGGCGGTCGCGCCCGGTTGGCGGTCGTCCATGCGGTGGCCGCCGCCCGAGGCCACGTGGAACAGCCTTCCGCGCAGTCCGGTCCACGAGGGCATGGTCAGCAGCCCGGGGCGCAGCTCGTACATCACGTCCCAGTGGACGGTGAAGTAGCCCTTCCCGCGCAGTACCACCGTGTCCCCGCGGTGGACGAGCTGGTAGCCGTCCAGGTGCTTCTTGAGGCCCGTCATCGTCACCGTGGTCTGCGGGCGGTGGGGCAATGCGGCGGGCGGCCGGTCCGGCGGCGGCGCGCTGTCCACGGTGTCGACCACGGACCCGTACCGCGGCCGGGGCGAGGGATGCGAGACGGCCGAGCCCGGTACCGGTGCCGGCCGCGACGGTGATGCGGATGCGGTGGGCGAGGGCGCGGGTGCCGGGCGGGAAGCCGTCGGGGCGGTGGCCGGACGCGCCGACGGGCTGGACCATGGGGCCGTGTACACGAGCGCGCCGCCGCCCACGGCGAGCAGCGCGCTCGCCGCCACCACGGCCTTCGCGGTGAGGCTCGTCCCTGCGGTCCCTGCCGTCCCCGCCGTCGCGGAACCCCCGCCGCCTGAAGTGGCCGCGGTTCCGGCATGGTCGGCCGCCGCAGCGTGCGTTCCCGCGGACAGCCACGGGCGCCAGGCCAGCAGTGCCGCCGGCACGGGCAGGAGGGCCAGGGGCGCCAGCAGTCCTTCCGGGGCCAGCATGCCTTCCTCGTGGCGCACGCACCGCGGGCACTGCCGCACATGGCGGCCGAGGCGTTTGCGCCACAGGCCGCTGGGGGCCCCGTTCCAGTCCAGGGTCAGCCGGGTCAGTTCGCCGCATGCGGGCCTGGCCGCGAGGGCTCGGACGATGACGCGGGAGGTGTGCAGGCGCTCCTTCATGCGTTGCACCCGTACAGCCGCTTGATGGCCGGTCATGTCCAGAGCGGAAGCGAGCTCGGCCCGGGCGAGCCTGCCGGCCGTCTCCAGCCACCACAGTGACAGCAGCTCCCGGTCGTCCTCGTCGAGCCAACGGGTCGCGCGCAAGGACTCCTCGCGCTGCCCGGACAGCCGCAGGTTGAGGATGACCCCCTCGGCGAAGTCGGCGGCCGGGTCGGGCCGGTGCTCAGCCGCGTCGAACGCCGCTCCCGTCGTCTCCCTCCTGCCGCGCCTGCGGATGTGGTCGCGGACCTCGTTCACGGTGATGGTGATCACCCAGGATCGGAACGCCTCCGGGCGCTCCAGTCCCCTGATACCGCGCAGGATGCGCATCATCGTCTCCTGGACGATGTCGTCGACATCGTCGCGGTACGGGTACGCACGCGCTGCGACGCTGTAGACCAGCGGAAGCGTCCGGGAGCTGAGCTCTTCCAGGGCGCCGTGTTCCCCGGCCCGAGCCGCGGCGACCACGTCGGCCGCGGGCGCGGCATGCCTTGGCATGGGGTCTCCCTTCGACCTGCCGCGGGTAGGTTGCCCCGCTCGCGCCGGCCGAGCCGGGTTGCGGGGGTCCTCGGGCAACCGCCGTCAGTATCACAGGCACCGGGGCAGCGATGTCATCGTAAGGGGTGAGTGTTGACAGCCATGGGCGGGCCGGTGGAATCGGTGGCGGCCGGGGATCAGCGGGAGTGACGCGGGGCCGTACGCGGACGCGAGCGGTTGCGTACGAAGACGAAGACCGCGGCGACGCCGGCGAGAACGACGCCCGCCAGTCCTGTGATGGTCCACAGAGCACCGACGTTGCTGCCGGTGTCCGCCATGGTGCCGGTGGAGGCGCCCAGGGGCGTGGCCGCTCGGCCGGTCCGGGCCGGGGAGGGTGCCGGTCCCGTCGCGGCGGCGGAGGTGAGAGCGGTGAGCACGGTGTGGGCGCCGGCCCGGCTGACGGAGAAGTGCGCCCCGCCGATGGCGAGACCGGTACCGGAGACTGTTGCGGTCGTCGAACCGACGGTCAGCTCGGGGGAGTTCCGGGAAAGGAGGATCTTCGCGCCTGTGACGGCCTGCAGCTTGCGCAGGGTCGTGTCGCGTGCCTTGCTGAGATCCAGGACGGCCGAGGGACCGGTCAGAGCGACCGCGCTGGATGTCCGCAAAGAGGTCCCGGAGACGATCAGGCTGCCTTTGGCCACGGTGGTGGCGCCCGTGTAGGCGGTGCTGGTGACGGTGGTGGCCGCGGCTCCGCTCTGCGTCACCGAACCGGCACCGGTCACCGCCGGGAGGAGGGTGGGTGTCCTGGTGTTGCGGAGCACGAGTGAACCGTTGTCGATCACTTTGTCGAGGGCTCCGCCGGTGTGGAGGCTTCCGTCGCCGCCCGCGGTCCCGGAGCCGAGATGGAGAGTCGCACTTCTGCCGACGGTGGTGGATCCGTCGTAGTACTGCGCTGCTGCGAAGGTCACGTCGTTGCCGCTGGTGTCGGCGATGACGACGTCCCCGGCACCGGGAGCGCTGAGGGTGTCGTGATACATGCCGCCGCCGATGGGCGCGCCCAGGGTTACCGGTCCGTTGTAGTCGAAGGTGAGCCGAGAGCGCTGCCGTCTGGCGTGCAGGTTGATGTAGACCGTCTGCGCCGTGCCGGGCATGAAGATCTGGTGTGTGGTCCCGTCGCCCCACTGGACGTCGGCGCCCTCGATGTTGGTGCCGCGCTTGTTGAGTTTGTGGGCCACGGGTCGCCAGTTCAGTCCGGGGTCGCTCAGCGAGGGCGCCGCCCCGTCGCCGCTGTCACTCCAGCTGTAGACGCCGGTGAGGATCACCTTGCTGCCCGGGCGGGAGTGCACATTGACGTCGTTGCCGTACTCGTGGCTGTAGAAGTTCTGCCGCTGTACGACAGTGTGGTTGAGCGGGGTGTCGATGATCCATGAACCACGGTTGACGACGGAACGAGCGTTGGGCAGGTCGGCGGCACAGGTGGTGCTCGCGAAGTTGACGCCCGTGCCGTTGTCGAAGATGCCGGAGAACGGGTTGGTGCCGCATATCTGGAGCGTTCCCCATATGTTCCGGGGCTGGGTGACCAGGCCGGAGCCGCTGATGATGCCCAGGTTGAACAGCCGGGTCAGCGACAGGCGCAGTGTGCCGTCCACCTGGATGTTGTCCTGGTTCTGCTGGTAACCGGGCGTGTTGTATGGGAAGGACCCGATCAGGCCGGTCGTGCCGCCGGTGCCGTACTGGAGGGTTGCCCCCGCGTCCACGGTGACCGCGGGCTCGTCGGGACTGCCGACCACGACGTACGGGTGGTTGCCGCCCGGGATCTGGACCCTCTGGTGCTGCCGGGAGTGCGGCAGGGTGAAGGTGCTGTCCTTGGCGAGGACCAGCGTGCCGGTGCCGGACACGCGAAGGGCTCCTTCACCGCTGATCACGCCGGTGTACGTGTGGGTTCCCTGCGGAACGCGCACGACCGCGTCGCCGGTCAGGACGACATCACGGTTCGCCAGGACGGCCGCAGTGATGTCGCCGTCTGCGGCGACTGCGCTGCCCACCGCAACCACCGGTGTGACGGCTCCCGCAACGAGAGCCGACGCCAGAACAAGGTGCCAAGATCGCTTCATCGAGTCAGGGTGCTTCCTGGAGTGCTGGTGATCCTTACGGACGTGAAGACCGGTGGCCGGCCACCGGGATCTCAAAAACCCTGAGAAGTTCTCCGGTCCGCCTACGCCGCCCATCCGGACCCGGAACGCGGTCAGTTCTTCGTCCAGCTCACCGCAGATGCGGGAGACCTCGGACTCGGAGATCCCGCTGACCGCTCCGCACCTTCGGGATCTTCAGGTCCGGGTCGCCGGCCTGCCTGGTTCGGCACCCTGTCCCGGTGTCCGTTGCGCCAGGTCGTGCGCGTCCGTAACCGGACGCCCACCCGGCCCGAAGAGCCGCGGTTCAGCGACACATCACGAGCCTGGGAAGACCGTGAAACGAGTCGTAAGCCTCACGGAGCAGGTCTGTCCGCCTGAAACAGAATCGAGGATAAAGATCAAGCTCAGCTCTTCTTCGCGTTCAGCGCGCGCTGCAGCTGCGCCTTGTTCATGTCCGAACGGCCCTCGATGCCGCGCTGCTTGGCCTCGTTGTACAGCTGGTCATAGGTCGGGCCCTGAGAACCCTTGCCGGACCGCTGGCCACCGCGCTGGCCGGAGGACTTGTCCTGGGTCGAGGTTCGGCTCGCGGTCTTGGACTCGCCGGAGCGGGCGCGTTCCTTGTTCACGGTCCGCGAGGCGATCTCCTTGGCCCGCTTGGGCGACTCGCCCCGGTCCTGCGCGCTCTTCTTGATGTGCTCGTATTGGCGCTCCCGCTTGGAGCTCGATCCTGCAGGCATGGTTTTCTCCCTTCCTGAGCACGGAGATCCCACGTCTTGGTGCTGCGAAGGCGATCTGTCCGGCATCACGGATGGTCGGCCTGCTGGTCCGGCGGCACGCCGCCGCCTTCTCCTCCGCCCTTATCGCCGTTGTCGGTGCGGTGGGCACGTCGACGCTGTGCTGTGCCGTGGCGCCGCCCCTGTGACTGCGTCTCTGCTCGGGTTGCGATGGGTTGGACATCTGCAGGGACCCCGCTCGTGCCGACCTTCGTTCGGAGCGTCGGGTTCCCCATGGGAGCCACCCGACGCATGCGGCAGGCACGCACCCTTCCGGACGGCCCTGCTGGTATGCCCCGCCCCCGTTTTTGGAACCGCTCACGCATGGCTCCGAACCACGATGAGGCACCCGTCCTCGACGCCCTCGCCCGATATCACGACGTCGACGAGGTGGGATTCACGCCGTCCGGCCCACAAGCAGGCACGCGGCGCGGACCCCCGCGCGCGAGCAGTGCTGGGCGATGCCGTCTTCTACGGCGATGTCCTGGCCAACGGTGGCCTGGACGACCGCCTCGCCCGGGCCCGCGTACTGGAGCGGGCCGAGAATCTCATGGCCGACGCGGTACACGCCGACCACACGTTCTTCTCGACGTGCGGCAGTTCACTGTCCGTGAAGGCTGCCATGCTGACGGTGACCTGCCCGGGCAACCGGCTCCTCGTCGGACGCGACGCACACAAGTCGGTGGTCGCCGGGCTCATCCTGTCCGGCGTCGAGCCGGTATGGGTGGAGCCCCAATGGGCCGCCTCCCGGAACATCGCCCATCCCCCTCGGCGGCCGCCTACGACAAAGCCTTCACGAACCATCCGGATGCCGACGGTGCCCTGGTCACCAGCCCGCCTCCGTACGGAGCCGCCGCCGACATCACGGGAATCGCCGACGTCTGTCACCGCCGCGGCAAACCGCTCATCGTGGATGAGGCGTGGGGAGCGTACCTCCCCTTCCACGACGATCTGCCGTCGTGGGCCATGGATGCGGGCGCCGACGTCTGCGTGACCAGCATCCACAAGATGGGCGGCGGCCTGGAACAGGGTGGCCGCGCAGGTACGAGCGTCCGGGGTGCGCCTCGTCGGCCGGCCCGTCAGCTGCCGCGGGGGCGGGCGGGGACGTGGGCGGCACCTCGGCGTACACCTTCACGCCCCATTCCACGTGGTCGGCGAGCCGCTCCAGCAGCGCGGTCAAGGCCGCCTCCCGCTCGCGCAGCATGTACCGGACGCGGTTTCGTCGAGATACACGGTGGCCAGCCGCAGTGGCAGAACCGTGGTGCGCGCGCCACGGTCTCGATGACCAGGTGGTGCGCCCGGGCGGTCGCTTCCAGCCAGCACATCTCCTCCAGACCGACCCTCAGCGCCGACTCCGAGAACTCGCTCTGGGACACCGCGCTGACCTCGGCGGCCACCGCACCCGAGCGGACCAGGGTGACAGTGGCGTCCGCCACTCCTCGGACGTGGGCGAGCGCCGTCCGTTCCAGCGCGGCGGACGACCTCACCACGGCGTACGCGTAGCACAGCTGCTCGTGCACCGTTCTCAGCTCCGGTCCTCGTCGTCTTCGACCTTGCGGCGCTTGCAGCGTGGCTCGGCACGCGTCTCTCGCTGCTTCTGCTCGGCGCCACCGGCGTCACGAGACCGGCGACGGCTGCCGGATCCGCCGTCGGACAGCTCCGGCTGCGACTCGCTTGGCTGTCTGCGCAGCACCTCCACTCGGCGCGCAACTGCTCGTTCTGCTCCTTGAGGCTGCCTCGGCGGTCGGCACGGGAGGAGAGGGCCGGGTCGTGCTCCCACCAGTCGATACCGATCTCCCCGGCCTTGTCGACGGACACCACCAGAAGCCGGAGTTTGATGGTGAGCAGCTCGATGTCGCGGAGATTGATCTTGGTGTCATCGACAATGACAATTCCCTTGCCGGGCACGCGCTCAAGGATGTCCGCCAGGTTCGCGCTACCCCCAGTACCTTGTTGATCAGCCCCGCAATGGGGTGCCCGGCCTCTGGGACGGCATGACTGTTCCCCCTGGCCTGGACGTCGGCAAGGGCGAACACCACGCCACCGCGCTGACCCCGGCCGCCCTCAGCCACCGTCCGGCCTCCTCGCTCGTGCACCACTCTTGGAACGACTTTGGGCGCCCGTTGTCCTGGCCGTCGTCCTCCTGGCGCGCCGCTCGCCCTCTTCCTGAGCCGACCCGCGGTGCTGCGCCTTCTTTTTGCGCGCCTCGCTCCGGCGCGCCGCACCCTTCCGAGCTTCGCTGCGGCGCTCGTCGGCTTCGCGCTCTTTCTCCACGCCGGCCTCTTCTTCGCTTTCTTCCTCCTGGCGTGGGTCCTCCTCGCGTTCGTCACCCGTCTTCTGCTCCGTTGCCCGGTCCGCCTCGCCACGGTCCCCGCCAGCGTCCGGATGCGCTCTTTCGTGCAGTTCCGTGGTGCGTTCGTGGAGGGCGTCGGCCAGGCTGTCGGCCTTCGCCGTCAATACGGCGGTCGCCGCGGCCTTGCCCGCGCCGGTCAGTTCGGTCCGCGCCTGCTGAGTGATGTCGCCGAAGAAGGGGGACTCCTGGACGGCCTTGACGAGCTGTCCGGGCTTGATCCGCGACCCGGCCGGCAGCGCGGTCAGACTCAGGGCGAGTTTGGCCTTCTTGGTCCGGCCCAGCAGGTATCCGCCGAGGACGGCCGCCCCGATCTTGGCGTTGTTCATGATCGCGACTTCTTTCCTTGCTCATGCCTCACGGACCGCTCTGCCGCGGCTCCGCAGCTGGTAGGCCCCGATCTCCTCCAGGCGGCGCATCAGCCTTTCCTCGTGCCGCTCGATCTCCTCGTCGTCGATACGGCCCTCGGTCCGCGCCCGATCCAGGTTCACGAGCTCTTCCTGCACGGGTGCGGGATCGTAGTACTCGTCCTCAGCGGCACGGACGACCTTGTCGAGCACCCACAAGACACCGCGCACGGGGCGACCGGCAGCGCCAGGATCTCGGTGACCAGTCCCATACCGCCTCCTCGTGCTGTCCGGACAGGTCATGGCAAGCGGGTCAGGTGAAGCTGTACGGCGGCAGCGGCCCCCGTACCCGCAGTTCGACGTGCTCTCCGTACCGTTCGGCGAGTTCCTGGGCGGTGCGGGTGAACCCTTCTGATCGTTCGCCGTCCACCAGGAAGGACACGTTCACGAAGTACTGCTGGGGCGGCTCCGCAAGTTTCTCGAACCAGGCGAGTGGCCGCAGGGCGGCAAGCATCTCGGCGGCAAGCGCCTCCTGCCGGGTCTGCACCTCCTGCGCCATGAGCTCCCCGAGCGCCAGCCGGTCCTCGTAGGTGCCGCCGCCTTCGCGGGTCGCCTCGTTCAGCGCGGTGGCTTGCTCGGACGTCTCGAGCATGGCGCGCAGCAGCGCGTCCTCGTCGTGGATTCCCTTGACGTTGAAATCCGCTCACCCGGTGAACTCCTCGAGGCGCTGCGAGAACTCCTCCAGGCGCCGCCAAACACCGCCGTGGTCGAACGCGCGGTGGCCCCTCCATGTCGTTCTCCGTGGCCAGCACGGTCACCGGGACCTAGATACGGCCTGACTATGGAGAACCTCAACCTGGACCTCAGGTCGCCCGGCACATCCTGATCGCGCCAGCGCATCCAGAACTGCAATTGACTGCCGCATCCCGTTTCCGTGACACATATGGGGTACCCGAGCGCCGTGTCCACAAATACCCATAGGGACTTAGGGGGTATGAACGCCAAATGGCCGGAGGACAGAAAGCCAAGGGCAAGATGGAAGAAGCCGCAGGCAAGACGAAGGAGGCAGTCGGCCGCACGGTGGGCAACGAGCGGATGACGGCCGAAGGACAGGCCAACAAGAAGAAGGGCGCAGCGCGCCAGGCCAAGGAGAAGACGAAGGATACTTTCAAGCACTGACATGGCAAGTTCTGAGCGGGATCCTGTTTAAGGATCCCGCTCCCTTATGCCATCAAGTTGCACGCCGCCTGATCCAGAATAACTTTCGACACGAAAAGAATCCGGGCTCGGTGGCGGACAGAAGACGCCGTTAAGCTCACCAATAGTGACGTCGACCGGCGACTGCGTGACCCATTGATCCCAGGGCCCACAAGGCGATTCCGACCACTGCCAGGATGATGCCTATGGTCCACAGGATCGATATCCCTGTGATGAAACCGACGATGAGCAGGACGATGCCGAGGGCGATCATTACGTGCCTCCCACAGTTGGCAATGGCTCCTCGCCTTCGGGTTCCCGGAAAACGGCTGCTTCCACCATCAGCGGCGGAACTCTGGAGCGCGCCCACTCCTTCGTCCCGTCCTGTGCACCGGCCCGCTCATTGGCGGCAGGCCAGCCGCGTGACCAGCCGGTCAGCGAGCGTGCCTACGGCCGTGACTGGGACTCGTAGGCATCCGCCGCCGCACGCTGAACCCACACGAAGCCCGGGACTCCCACCGACCGCCCTTGCTTGTCCGGCCGCGTCTGCGCCGATAGTCACGGCTGGGGGTGAGAATGGCTGGATCACACAGGATCCCGCCCCCTCCGGCGAGGAGACAGACCGCATCGTCGAGCTGGAGGAACAGGTCGACCAGCTCAAGGAAGCTGTCACCTCGCACCAGGTCGTGGACTAGGCGATAGGCATGGTCGCCATCCTGTGCCGGGTGTCACCGGATCAGGCGTGGGAGGTACTGAAGGAGGTCTCCCAGCACACGAACATCAAACTGCGCAACACGCAACTGATCCTCATCTGGGGGCGCACGGGAGAGACGCCTGCGGATATCCGGGACGAACTGGAATACACCCCCGACCGCCACGGCCCGACAGAGATCCCCCGGACCCCACCCCCGGAGTGAACGGGGCCTGGGCCAACAAGACTGGCGGCCCAGCCCGGAGATTGATCACGATTGCTACTGGAGCAGCCTGAGGTTCTGCGCCAGTAGTGGTTCGTTAGATGTTGTGTGACTTCTGCTGCTGGTGCGTCAGTCCCTCGTCGGGGTCCGAAGCTGGAGCCGTTGCTTTTGGCCGAGGACGAGCGTGTGGTGCTGGTGCCGTGGGCACGCCGGGCGAAGTCGGCCCAGGCGCTCGCTCTGCGGGCGCGGATCGTCCTGGCGTGTGCCGGCCCGCATGTGCCGCCGATCGTGGAGGTGGCCCGGAACTTAGGGGTGGCCGCGGACACGGTCCGCAAGTGGCGGCGCCGGTTCCTGGCTGAGCGGTTGGACGGGCTGGTGGACGAGCCCCGGCCCGGCCGTCCTCCCACCATCGGCGTTGACGAGGTGGAAGCCGTCGTGATCGCCACGCTGGAGGAGATTCCGAGGAACGCGACCCACTGGTCGCGTTCCTCCATGGCTGAGCGCAGTGCGCTGTCGAAGTCGACGGTCGGTCGGATCTGGCGGAAGTTCCATCTCAAGCCCCACCTGGCGGACACATTCAAACTGTCGACTGATCCGCTGTTCGTGGAGAAGGTCCACGATGTCGTCGGCCTGTACTTCAACCCGCCCGAGGGTGCGGTGGTCCTCTGCGTGGACGAGAAGTCCCAGATCCAAGCCCTGGGCCGGTCCCAGCCCGTGCTAGGGACTGTGTGGGGTTCAGATCACTGGATCGGTGATTCCCGCTCCGATCGCTTGTCGGCTGCGGTAGACCGGGCGCGTGACGCGTGGCGATCTGACCGATGCAGAGTGGGAGTTGATCGAGCCGCACCTGCCACTGGGGGTGTCCGGGCCGATTCCTGACCTGCGCCGCTCCTTCAACGCGGTGATGTGGAGGTTCCGCACCGGCAGCCCCTGGCGAGACGTGCCGGATAGCTGCGGACCCTGGTCGACGGTCTATGACCGATTCCGGCTGTGGGCGCATGCCGGGGTCTTCCAGGGGCTCATGGAGGCGATGATCGCCGAGGCGGCGGCCCGCGGTGATATCGATCTCGGCCTGGTCAGCGTGGATTCCACAGTCGCCCGCGCACATCACCACGCAGCCGGGATGGTGGTCGATGCGGAGCTCCTCGACGAGCTGGAAAAGGCCGTGGCAGGGGAAAAGGGGCTCCAGCGAAGGGGCAAAACGACCCGGTAGGCGAGGCGTCCGACGAGCTGACAGAAGCCGAGCGGGAACGGCGCCGTGCCTTGCGTCGGCGCCATCGTGCGCGGCTGCGGGCCGCCGAACTGGGCAGCTCCCGAGGCGGGTTGACTAGTAAAGTCCACCTCGCCGCCGACCGACGCTGCCGCCCGCTGTCCATCATCCTCACCCCCGGACAGGCCGCGGACAGCCTGCGCTTCGTCCCGATCATGGAGAAGATCAGAGTGCGAGGGCGCGTCGGCCGTCCCCGGACCCGGCCGGATGCGGCCGCCGGCGACAAGGCGTACTCCTGCCGCGCTAAGCGCGCCTACCTGCGCAGACGCAACATCAAGGCGGTGATCCCGGAGAAGTCCGACCAGGCCGACCGCCAACCGCAAGAAGAAGGGACGCTGAGGAGGCCGCCTGGTCAGCCACGACACCGCGCTCTACAAGGACCGCAACACCGTCGAACGCTGCATCAATAAGTTCAAGGAATGGCGAGGACCGGCCACCCGCTACGACAAGACGCCCGCGAGCTACACCGGCGGGCTCCACCTGCGCGGATCCGTCCTCTGGTTACGCAGCCCGCCAGCCCTCCCGTGATCTCAACCCCGCGCAGTCCCTAGCCCCACTACGGTCCCCTGGCCGCTGGGGCCTGACTATCCCACGGCCCCACGCCAGAGGGTGCTTCCCTGAGCAAGCTGGGGAGGCACCTCCATTCGTACGGCTGGACCGGGATCCCGTTGGCGGGACCTCCCCGGGCGATACAGCATCCGGAAGACCGTCCACGAACGTCACCGGCGCTGGTCCGCCGACGGCACGTGGGACCGGATCCTGCGGGCGGTGCAGGCCGATACCGATCTGGCGGACCGGCTCGACTCGAGCATGGTGGGGGTCGACTCGACCAGACGATCGGAGGCGGGCGAGCCCGCCTTCTCGGTGCTGGACCACGCCGCGAGCAGCGGGGGCTCTATGTCCCAGTGATCCCGCCCCAAACGGCGGCCGGGGAGGGTCGTAGCCGGCATCACTGCTTGGCCGGCGGCTCTTCGGCCTCTTCGCCGTCCGGCCCCTGGTGTTCCTCCATCAACTGCTCGATCTCCCAAGGGACCTCGTACAGCGCCTTCAGGACCAGACCCCACGCCCGGTCCCGCAGCTCCTCCGGTACCTCGTCTTCGATCTTCTCCGCGAGCCTGCCGATCTCGACCCGGGCGCCATCCTCCGTGCCCGTGGTCGGCGCGGTGATCGCCTCCCACAGGAACCGGCCCACCCCGGCCGCCACCTGGCCTATACCGCCGAGCACCGAGCCCACAACCATCTACGCTTCCCCCTGGTGGTTGGTGTCCTGCCGCAGCGTGGGCCGCCCCAGTGTGCGGGGCGACCCACCGAGTCGTTTCAGGTGATGGTGGGCCAGGGCCGCAGCAGGGCGGCAATCTTCCCAGCGCTGCAGGCCGGGTCCAGGAGCAGGTCCTTGAAGGCGATGGCGTCCTCGCGGTCTGGTTTGACCGTGAACCGGGGCAGGAGTGTTGAGACATAGTCGTATCACCACAGGCTTGGCAAGATTCGGGTGGGTTCGTCCCTCGGTGGTCATCGGATGACGCTGCTCGGGGCCGAAGTGACGTGCTCCATTTGAGGGTATTGCGGTTACGGACAGCACGGTGGGGCGTTGAACGTGTATGAGCGGAAGTCATCGGCGGAAGCGGTCAGGGTCGCAAGCGTTCGAACAGGTGCAAGCGCAGTTGGCTCGTGCGGCTGCCGCGATGGCCGTGGGGAAGAAGTCGCCGCGGCAGGGAGTGGAAGAAACGGTTCGTCCGGCAGGTGCGGAGCCGGATAATGGCCACGATAAAGCGGCACCACCCGACTTGAGCTGAGGTCATTCGCCTGCCTTCGCGTCGCCTCACCATCGGCGGTCGTCGGGGGCTGCCCGATCGCGTCGGTGGGTCCAACGCATGAGTTGTTTCCAGCGTCTGTGGTCGGCGAGGGCGTGCTCGACGGTGATGCGGTCGGATGAGTGGCTGTGCCGATCGCGTTCCCACTGTTCGACTCTGCCGGGCAGTGCTCCGGATCGTGGCTTTCTGGACGGGGTGAGTGCACGGCCGGGATGGTCACGGCTCAGGCTCAGGTAGCCGTCGTCGAGCAGCACCTCCACCGGGTCGAAGTGCTGGAAGCAGCCAGTGATGCCCGCAGCGCGAACTGCGGTCGCATCGTCCATCCGCCCCGGCCGCAGGCCATCGGCCCACAGGGTGCGGCCCTGGTGGTCAGCGATGACGGTGGCTTTCATCGTGTTCTGTTTCTTCTTGCCCGACACGAATGCCCGCCTGCCGCCCCGGCCGGCGGTCGGACCTGGAATCTCGGTGGCGTCCAGCCTCAACTCGACACCCTCGGCCTGGGCGTAGGCGAACACGTCCTCCAGCGTTCGAAGCCGCAGGCCAGGCCTGTCGGGAACAGCAAAACCCCGCTCCGCCAGCAGTCGGCGTATCTCACCGACGGCCCGGGTGACAGTCGGGCGATCGACGTTGAACAGCACCAAGACCGCGTGAGGCAGGTCATGCCGCAGGTGAATCAGCGTGACTATCAGCCGGTCCACGAACACCAGCCGGTACTGAGCACCCGCGCCCTGCGCGCGTCTGCGCACTCCACCTCGCACCCGCGACACCACCAGCCCAGCCCAGAACCTACGGTCAGCCGGCGGCCCGTCCCCGCAGCCCTGCACAAGGAGTCTGCGCGACCCGGAGCTGACCGGCATGCCCGAACCCACGCTGGACGAACTTATCAACCAACTGGCCGTGGATTTGGACGAGTTACGTGAGCAAGAACGAGTCCAGCAGCGAGGAGGCGAACGCATCCGTGCTCGCGGTGCAGGGGCCAGGGACAAGCTGACCACCGCCGACAGAGTCCTGGCCACCGTGCTCTACCTGCGCAAACTCGGCACCAGAGATCTGCTTGCCCAGCTCTTCGGGGTCACCGGAAGCACCCTCACCAGGGCCGTCCACCAAGTTCAGCCCCTCCTGACCGAGCACGGCTACACGATCCCGCCCTCGACAGCCAGGTTCCGCACCCCCGCTGACGTCACGGCGTTCCTCGCGAACCGCAGCCCCACGGAGATCAAAGCAGCATGTTGATTCTCTGCGAGCCCTAAGGCACAGCAGCAGCCAGGATCCCTGGTGCCGCCCCCGCGCTCCGCACAGAGGTGTCCGCAGCCCACCACTGCCAGTGCAGCTGCTCTTTACCCGTCAGGGCAATGAAGACTGACAAGCTCTTCAACCCGGGACGGCACCTGTACCCGACGGTCGAAACGGCCCGCTGCCTCGAGACTCCCCCGGCCTCGGTGTGTCGCCCTGCCGCTGATTCGCCAGACCGACTTCTGGCGTGAGTGATGTGCGTCCACTGGCAGACCCCGCGACCACAGCCATTGCGCGTCACTGCGACGCGCAGGCAATGACCACAGGCTCGCCGCCGTTCCGCATGCGCAACCGTCTCCACCGGAGCAGTGCCTGTCAGGCACAGCTGGATGCTCTTGTCGCCGAGGCGGGCGGCAGTTCGCTCGGGGCAGGTGCAGGTCCGCGGGAGTATGCACCGCGGCGCGGTGGCTGCCCATGGCCGCGGCACCGTTGATGCCGGGTCGGCGATGTCGCCGGCGGCGAGACCTCATGCGGCCCACCTCAGGCCAGGCGGGCGCCCTTGCCGAGATGCTGCGCGACCACTGCACCCTCTACAACTGCGCGTTGCAGGAACGCCGCGACGCCTACCGGCATACGTCGAAGCCGACGGTCCGCTACGGGCAGCAGTCGCGCAGCTCAAGGGCATCCGGGCTGTCGACCCGGAGTGTCAGGGCCGCTGGTCCTTCTCCTCCCAGCAGGCGACGTTGCGCCGGCTGGACAAGGCATTCGCCGCGTACTTACTGCGCCTCAAGGCCGGACAGAAGCCAGGGCATCCGCGTTTCCGGTCCGGCAACTTCGGGGTGACGAGTTCCTTGGCCAGGAGCAGTTCGTCATCCTCGAAGAGCTCCGGGTCCTGCATGCATGCGAACACTGCCAGGCCCAGTACCGCGGCCTGCGTGTTAATTGGCGCGATCATCACGGAGCGCATCCTGCGCTGGCGGACTGAGCATTGAGGTTTCGCAGAGCCGGATCACGCTGCTGGCGCCCGGGATCCGGACGGTGACGACGGGGCCACACTGTGGCCGACATCAGCGTCGTGCCCTGGATGCCGATGCGTTCCATGCTTGGTTCGCCGGCGTTCCCACTCGCCGTGCCCGCCTGTCGCACCCGGCGGGAGGCGTACCGACCACGGTCAGCGACAGGTGTCCTCGATCGGGAGATCCGAGTGCGTATGAATGCCGCAGTCCAGTCGTTCGTGAAGTCTCACCGGACGTGGCTGTAGGAGGGCACGAACATCGCCAACTGGTCGGTGATCCAGGGGTCGAACATCACCAACTGGCCTGCGACCCACGGGTCGGGGTGGTCGTGCGCCCGCCGCTGCTCAGCGGCGTGCCCGTAGCCGTGGTTCCGGCTTGCGTGTCCGGGGAGGTTGTGGCCGGCACTGTCGACCACCGCGGTGCGCTCGTTCACCTGAGACGTGGCCGCAGTTGCGGAGCCGCCGGCGGCCAGGAGTGCACCTCCCACGAGGGCAGCGGAAATGCCTGCACGCGAAACACGCCGCATGATCTTCTTCATGGTCTTTCCTCCTTGCGCAGCCCGTCGGTCTGGTTACTACGAACCGGTGGAACCTGCCGGTGCTGCTGCGCTATGGAAGCTACACACTCCCCATATGGTTGAACAATAAACTAACCCGGTGAAACAAATCACTCACACCAGGAGGAATGGGGAGACCGAGCGACACCACGCCTCGCGCACACAGGTTCGGCCCGGACCGCGACAACTCGCGACAGACCACGTCACAGCGCAGCACACACCCCAGACTCCGCCCGCCACAGCAGCCACCCAGACGGAAGCAGGCTCGGCCGGGAGCGACCTGGGGCCGGGCGCGGCAATGGCGACGGCGACGGCGACGGATCCAGGGGTGCCGCAGGCGGCCGTGGCCGACGTCACGGCCAGAAAGGGGCGAATAGTGCCATCATCAATGTCGTGCAAGATTCAACCATCCTGTCGGGGCGCACGGCGGTGACGCTCACGCAACTGAGGCGCACCCTCACCCGCCAGATCCACAGCGAGCGGGCCGATCATGTGGTGCACGGCGTCAAGACCGTCATCACAGCCCTACTGACCTGGGCCGTCGTTGCTCCATGGGCTCCTGATAGCCAGCCCTACCTGGCGGTCGCCACAGCCGTACTCATGGTCAACGCCTCCACGGTGTATCAGTCTGTGACGAAGGCAGCACAAAGCGTCGTGACAAGGATCGCCAGCCTGGTTCTCGCCCTCGTGACTGCCCGGCTCCTGGGACCGACCGTGGGCGCCGTCGCCGTCATTGCGGTCATCGCGGTCCTGGCCGGTCCCCGCCGAACCACCGACGACCGTCTCCAGGTCGCCTCGACGGCGGTGATCGCATTGACCGCCACCGCAACCGATCCCATGGGACATCTCTTGTCCCCCGTACTGCAGACGCTCACCGGCGCGGCCGTGGGGATCGCGGTGAACGCCCTGGTCCTGCCTCCGCTGTATCTGAACGAATCCGATTCCGCCGTACGCGACCTCGCCCACGCCCTGGGAACACTGCTGGACGACATGGGTACCGGCCTCGCCAGGCGACAGCTCACCTCGAATGCTCACGCCTGGCTCCACCAGGCCCGCAACCTGGACAAGCGCCTCACACACGCAGAGGAACAGGTGCAGCAGGCCGATGAGAGCCTGCGCTGGAACACGCGCTGCGTCGCGCACACGCGACGCAAGGACACGACCTCCACGGGTACCGATGCGTTCAGGGTCCTGCGCGGCGTGTCGATCCAGGTCCGTGGAATCGCACGCACCCTGGCCGACAGCGCCCACGACGACCACACCGATCACCACCTGGGCCAGCAGTTCCTCGACCGGTACGCCGACGCCCTGCAACTGGCCGCGACAGCCGTCCAGGGATTCGTCCAAACCCGCCCGGTGACGGACACCGCGAACGCATCTCCCCGCGAACGGCTGCGCACAGCGATCGACGGAACGCTCACCTGGCACCACACGATGACCGACATGATCGGCCAGGGCAGGCTCACCAAGCCAGGCGCGTGGCACGTCTACGGCTCGCTCATGACAGACGTGGAAAGGCTGCTGACCGACCTGGACCGCGGGGACATGCACAGACCCAGCGAACCCACCCCGCGTGAGGCGACCTTCAACGCCGAGCGTGTCTGAAAGATCGTGTAAGTCCGTGATGTGACAGGCTGGTCAGGGCTCTGACCTGGGCCTTCGGCCAGCCGGGACGGACGGACATGAACGACAACGAGATCCCGGCCGTCGAACCGGTCGAGGACAAGCTCGTCGATGAGGTCGTCGAGCGGCTGCTGGAGGGCGCCGACGCCTCGGGTGCTGCCCTGCTGGGCGAAGGCGGGCTGCTGACGGCGGTCACCCGGGCCGTACTGGAACGGGCCCTGGACGCGGAGATGACCGACCACCTCGGATACGAGAAGCACGATCCCGCTGGCCGCGGCTCGGGCAACAGCCGCAATGGGACATCGCTGAAGACGGTGCTGACCGATGCCGGGGCGGTCACGCTGGCCGTTCCCAGGGACCGTGACGGGTCCTTCGAACCGCAGCTGGTGCCCAAGCACGTCAGGCGGCTTACAGGGTTCAACGAGCAGGTCCTGTCGCTGTATGCACGCGGCATGTCGGTCCGCGACATCCGCTCGCACCTGGCCGGCATGTACGGTGTCGAGGTCTCACCGGACCTGATCAGCAAGGTCACCGACGCTGTCACCGACGAGCTCGACGCGTGGCAGAACAGACCACTGGACGCCGTCTGGCCGATCATCTACATCGACGCGCTGTGGGTGAAGATCCGCTCCGGCTCCGTGTCCTCCCGGCCGGTCTACCTGGCCGTCGGGGTGGACATGGACGGCTGCAAGGACGTCCTCGGCCTGTGGGCCGGTGACGAGGGCGAAGGCGCCACGACCTGGATGACCGTGCTGTCCGAGCTCCGCAACCGCGGGGTCGAGGACGTGTGCATCGTCGCCTGCGACGGACTGAAGGGCCTTCCCGACGCGGTCACCGCGACCTGGCCCAAGGCCACCGTTCAGACATGTGTGATCCACTTGATCGGTGCCTCGCTGAGGTTCGCCTCCAAGCAGCACCACACCGGGCTGGTCACGGAGTTGAAGGCCATCTACACCGCCCCGACCGAGCAGGCCGCCAAGCAGGCCCTCGCCGACTTCGCCGCAGGCGAGCTGGGCCAGCGGTATCCGGCGATCGTGCGGACCTGGCAGGCCGCGTGGAGCGAATTCACGCCCTATCTCGCCTTCCCGCCGGAGATAAGGAAGGTCGTCTACTCGACGAACCTGATCGAGTCGATCAACGCACGGCTGCGAAAAGCCACGCGCAACCGTGTGCACTTCCCCTCGGAGCAGGCCGCGTTGAAAGTGCTCTACCTCGCCGTCCGCGAGCAGATCACCCCCAGAGCGCGCGATGTCAACCACGTCGCAGCACACTGGAAGAAGGCACTGAACCAGTTCTCACTCTTCTTCGAGGACCGGCTCAACACCAAGTGATGGCCCAGGACTTACACAAAGTTCCGTACACGCCCTGCTGGTCCAGGAAGGTCTGGAAGGCGGTCGGTGGTCGTGGTGAGGGGGTTTCCTCGGTCGGTGGCAGGCCGCTGAGGCGTTCGATGCTCACGGCGATGGCCGTGAGCACGTGTTGCAGATGGGTTTTCGGCCGTCCTCAGTAGCGGCAGTGGCGCATGCCGTGTCCGTGGACGAACTCGTTGATGGTGCCCTCGACTCCGGAACGGACCGCGTAGCGGGTCTTCCAGTCGGGGGTCTGCTGCTCGGCGCGGACGCGAAGTTGCAGGTCGCGAAGTTCTCGCGAGGGAAAGCCCACGTTGCGGGCGCCGTCGGCGGTGGTGGTGGTGCACCGGGTGCGGACCGGGCAGGGGCGGCACTGGCTCTTGGTGAACCGGGCCACGATCAGCGGGGCGGCGGTGGGCGAGGATGTCGGGTAGGGGCCGTGTCACCCGGCGCTGACCTCGCCCTGGGGGCAGGTGACCTGTCGGCGGTCGAAGTCGATGCGGAAGTCGTCCCGGTCGAAGCCCTCGTTCCTGAGGTGCTGGCGGGTGGGGTTGCCCGGCAGTGGGCCGCTGACGGTGATCTGGTGTTCGCGCTGGGCTCGTTCCAGGTGGACCAGGGAGGTGTAGCCGCCGTCGACCAGGTGCTCGGCTGGCAGCAGTCCACGACGCGCCAGGCGGGTGTGGATGCCGGGCAGGGCCTGGGCGTCGTTCGTGGCGGCCGAGGTGGTGGCCACGTCCGTGATCACGTTGACGCTGTCGGAGGCACACGTCTCGGTGACATGCGCGGCGAATCCCTTCCAGCGGATGATGTGCCCATGGCGGACGTAGCGCGCCGTGGTGTCGTACGGGGAGACGATCGCCGTGGAGGAAAGCGGTAGCCCACCGTCGTCTGCCGTCCGCCAGCGCAGGCGGCCCGTCGCGTCGCGGTAGTAGTTCTGCACGACGATCTGCCGCAGGGCCTCCACTGGCACGGGCCGGGCCGGTAGCCCGGTCCGTGCCGGTGGAGGCGCTCCAGCAGTCGGCAGGCGTCGTCGCCGACGGCGAGAATCCTGGTCTTGGGCCGGGTCGGGTTCTGGCCCAGGCGGACCGGACGGCCGTAGCAGCGCCCCCACTCCTCGCGGATGCTCCGCCACATCCACGCCCTCCAACCCCGCGTGCTGAAGGAACACGCTCAGATCGTGCAGGCTGTACGCCTTACCGAGGAACTCGCCGTCGACATGGACCTGCTGGCCGCCGCTCTCTCCAGGCGGTTCAACGATCACGCGACGCTCAGCCATAGCCTCAGCCTCCCCCGACTGCAGGTGAGGCGCCCGTGGGGGGGCGACTCTCAGTGGCCGGTCTTCCCGCGGGTCACGTCGCCTTCGTGGTTCTTTGTGGCCGAGCTCCACCAGCCGGTGTAACGTCATGATCAGCAGTCGTGGTTCCGAAGTCCCGTTCGCCCGTGATCGCCATCGCGGGCGTTTTTGCTGTTCAACACCTCTCCGGACCAGGGCGATCACCTCCGGGTCCCGCACGGTGCGGGACCCGATACGAGTCCCTTCGAAGGAGACAGACACATGGCCAAGGGCACTGTGAAGTGGTTCAACGCGGAAAAGGGCTTCGGCTTCATCGAGCAGGACGGCGGCGGCCCGGACGTCTTCGCCCACTACTCGAACATCGCCGCCCAGGGCTTCCGCGAGCTCCACGAGGGTCAGAAGGTCGAGTTCGACATCACGCAGGGCCAGAAGGGCCCGCAGGCGGAGAACATCCGCGCCCTGTAAAGCCGAACACGAAAGAGGCCCCAGCCGGGACGCCCACCGGCTGGGGCCTCTCCGGTCCCCGCCATGTGGTGCGGCCGTCTCGATCTGTGTGGTCCAGAAGCCCACGCAGGTCCGCAAGGTGTCCGAGGCGTCCGGCTACTCGGCCGGATCCTCCGCGGTATACCGGACCGTTCCCCGTCCGGGCGTCGATGCCGACGCCGTCCCCTGAACGACGCCGGCGCTGTCAGTCGGTAGCGTGACCGCCGTGATGGTGGGAACCGAAGAAACGCGGCTGGTTGTGCTGCGCGGCAACAGCGCCTCGGGGAAGTCGTCCGTCGCGGCCGGCCTGCGTGAGCGGTTCGGCCGCGGCCTGGCCCTGGTCGGCCAGGACAACCTCCGCCGCATCGTGCTCCGCGAACGCGACCGGCCCGGCGCCGCGAACATCGGCCTGATCGACCTGACCGCCCGCTACGCCCTGGACGCCGGATTCCACGTCGTGGTCGAAGGCATCCTCTACGCCGACCGCTACGGCGACATGCTCGCGGCGCTGCGCGACTGGTACCGGCCGCGCGATCTGCTGCCCGGCGGCATCGAGACCGTCATCGGCGCCGACAGCGCCCTGCACGAGACCGTCGACCGCATCATGCTCGACACCGGCCTGGCCTACTTGCCCGCCGTGAACCGCTGACCCGGGCACTGTTGCGACGGATGGTGCGTTACATGCCGTCACAGTCGGGTCGGCCCTGCCCCGGCCATGAGGCCGACCACGGGTGCGGCCGCGCCGCGCCAGCCCCGACCATGGGGTTGGCCGTGCCGCTCTCACCTCCGACTACGGCTGGTCAGCGCGCTACGTCTGCGCGAAACGCACGACCGGTCCAAGGGACTCGCAGGTCAGGCTCGTGGACGGGACGCCACACGGGTGCGGAGGGGCCGTGGTGGAGCAGGTCGGCAAGCGGCGCCGCGAGGACGGGGACGTCGTACAGGAAGCGGGACGGCGCCAGCAGCCCGGCCCCCGCGCGCAGGGCGTGGATCCGGTTCTCGATGCCGGTGGGTCCGGTGCCGTCCAGGACGAACAGAACGCGGGGGAAGAGCGGGTAGCGCCGCCGCCATTCCTCCAGCGCCGGTTCCTGGAGGGCTGGCCGACGTCCCGGGACTGCGGGTGCGTAGCGGTAGCGGCGTTCGTAGGAGGGCAGTTTGGTGGCGAGGCGTTCGGGGCCCATGGTGGCCCGGTCGACTTCGACGAACGCTCGCAGCATCGGCCCGCTCTCTCCGTCTCCGGGCCGCGCTCGTAGTACAGGAGGGCGTCGGGGATGACGGCTTCGCCGTTTCCGATCGGGTGGTGGACCTCGCAGATCCAGTCCAGCGGCCAGCACCGTTCGCCGCGGCGAGTATCTGCGGTGCCGGGGCATCCGGCACACGATTCCGGAGAAGACCGACAGCCAGGCTGCTCGCCTGCGCAAGGGCTCACGAGGCGGACGGCCACCGGGCTTCGACGAGGAGCGGTACAAGAAGCGCAACACCGTCGAACGAGCCATCACAACAGGCTCAAGAGCTCCCGGGCCGTTGCGATGCGGTACGACAAGCGCGGCTACGTCTTCCTGGGCACGGTGACTGCAGCGTCGCTGGCTGTCCGGCTGAGGTCATGACCGCTCGACAGCCTGCAGCTACTGGTCGGCGCGGTCGTGGAGCCACGCGCGGTACCAGGAGTGAAGCGCTTGACCCTCACGTGGCGTCATGCCGCATTGTCGGTGGCGTGGAAGAACACCTGACCGTGGGACGTGTGGCCGAGTTGGCCGGCGTGAGTGTCCGCACGCTGCATCACTACGACGAGATCGGCCTTGTGCGACCGTCCGCGCGGACCGCGGTCGGGTACCGGGCCTACTCGGCGGGCGACGTGGAGCGGCTGCGGGAGGTGCTCGGCTACCGGCGGCTGGGCTTCGGATTGCGCGAGATCGCGGATCTGGTGGACGACCCGGCCACCGACGCGGTCGCGCACCTGCGCCGGCTGCGCGGCCTGCTGCAGGGACAGCGCGACCGCGCTGCCGCCATGGTGACGGCTATCGACAAGGAACTGGAGGCACGAGCCATGGGGATCAGGACGACGCCGGAGGATCAACTGAAAGTGTTCGGTCCACAGTTGTACGAATCCATAGGGTCCGCTTACCCGGCGACGCGGCGCACCGAGCCGCGGATCGCCGCGAGGATCTGGGATGCGCTCGGGGACGCCCGGACGGTACTGAACGTCGGGGCCGGCACCGGCTCCTACGAGCCCCCGGACCGCCAGGTCACGGCGGTGGAACCGTCGGCGGTGATGCGGGCGCAGCGTCCCGCGGGTGCGGCGCCGTGCGTGGCCGCCAGTGCGGAGCGCCTGCCGTTCGCTGACCAGTCCTTCGACGCCGCGATGGCGGTCAGCACCGTTCATCACTGGCCGGACCCGGTTGCCGGGCTGCGCGAGATGCGGCGCGTGGCCCGCCGCGTGGTGGTGTTCACGTACGACGCCAGTACGGCTGGCTGGCTTCAGCGATTCTGGCTCACCCGCGACTACCTGCCTGAGTTCGCTGACCTTCTCACTGGCTGGCCTTCACTGGCCGACATGACCAGCGCGATCGGGGGCCACGCGGAGCCGGTGCTCATCCCGTGGGACTGCGCCGACGGCTTCTTCGAGGCCCACTGGCGCCGACCTGAGGCCTACCTGGACGAACAGGTCCGCCGCGCGGTATCGGTATGGACCAGAGTCGGGCCCCAGGCCGAGCAGCGGGCGGTGGACAGCCTCCGCGACGACCTTTCCTCAGGCCGGTGGGCCGAACACAACCGGGACCTCGTCGCCCTCGACGCGGCAGAGCTGGGCCTGCGCCTGCTCGTGGCCTGAACCATTGTGCGCGAGGAGGCCGCAAAAAAGCCGACCCGCCGGACTCAATAGACGTTGCGGCAGCGACGCTCATCAAAGAGCGTTTTGTCCCGGCAGTGGTGTTTGATAAGGGAGCTGTCTCACCTGCGGGAATATTGTGAGACAGGCGGTGCTGCCGAGCGATTCAATGTGAGGATGAACGATTCTCTGTGGGGTCGGCTCTCGGGCGAGGACCAGCGGGAGGTGGACCAACTGGTGGCTGCGAGACGCCACGTTCGGGCCATCGCATTGATGCGTGAGCGCGCTGGTCTGCCGCGGCCAGATCTCCGTGACTGCGTTGACCTCCTGGAAGAACGCGTCCAGGTCCTGCGGGGGTAGGCGGGGACCGGGACGGTGTCGAGGCCGAATCGATGCCGCGGCGGGCGCCGTGGTCGATGGCCTCGGTGCGATAGCCGGTGTCGGCCCACGCCTTGGTCACGCGAGGCCTTGTGGCGGCGATCTGTGAGAGCAGGTGGATGCCGCCGGCGTTGTCGGAGACGCCGGCCGCGGTCACCCAGACTGCCCGTAGCAATCCGAGGGCGTCGACACCGAGGTGGCGCTTGCGGCCTGCGATTTTCTTGCCGGCGTCGATCCCCTGGTCGGCTGCGTGCATGTTGGCGGAGGTCTTGACGCTCTGCGCGTCCAGCACGCATGCGCTCGAAGACGCCTTCCTTCTGCCAGGCGGCGAAGTAGCCGTAGACCGTCTCCCACGGAGCGAAATCGTGCGGCAGGTAGCGCCAGGAGATCCCGGTGCGGTCGACGTAGAGGATGGCGTCCATGATGCGGCGCAGGTCGTGCTCGGGCGGCCGATGTCCAGGCCCTTGCCTCTTCGCTCGACCCGCCAGGCGGTGAGCGTGGGTCCGGTCAACTCCCAGCGGGCATCGGACAGGTCGCTCGGATACGGGCGATGTCGCGTCATGTTTCGGTAGTACCGTCGGGCATCACCTGCCCCAGGGCGCAAACAGCCTCAACCGGGGGTGCGTTGGGATCAGACAGGAGCAACTCGAACGAAACGGACGGGGACGTGGCCTCACCGGTCGCACAGCACGCATCGGACACTACGGCCTCAACAGCCTCACACCCACTCGCCATCCGAAGCACCATGAAACAGCCCTGCCGGGACAAAACGCTCCGACATCGCCCAGTACATGCTGTGGGCTTTCGGGCATCCCAGCTCTTGCCACCGACGTGTCCGAGCGGCAGGGTGAAGCCGTGATCATTCCCTTCTTACGCGACGACATGCAGGGCGCAGTAACGGTGACGCTCGAACGCGTCGATGACCCTGCTGCAGTGGGCAAGCACCCCTCAGCCGCCGGTTTCCCGTGCTGCACCGCCGTGGTGGACTATCCGGGCAAGGGATATCGGGCCCTGTTCGGCTGGGTCCAGCTGGTGCGGTCGACGGACGACTCCTCCGCAGGGGTCACGTTCGACATGGACCCGTTCTACCTTTTCGAGGACGCGCCGTCGCCCTACGCGTTCTTCGGTATCAATCCCACCCTGTTTGATGCACCGTCACGGGCTGAGCGGGCCACCCTGGACTGGACAGCGCACAGCTATCTGGCATGGACCCCGATGGATGACACCGAACGACGTGTCGTCCCGCTGGCCGGCTTCTCCTGGGGGTTCAACATCGACTCGGCCAGTCGCATCACGCTGCAAGAGGTCCGGGCACTGACAGCTGTGGACTGGGACGCGCACCTGCCGTACCTCGGCTCTTCCCATCCCGGTTGGGCATTCGACAAGTGGCAGTCCAAGTAACGACTGCTGACGGTCCCTGCCAGGACGCTCCCGGAGATCACGCCTCACGTTGCGCAAGGTGGTAAGGGGTGCGGCATTCGGCGTGAGCGCCTGTTCCTGCTGCAGCCGTGACGTGGCGGCGGCTGTGACGCGTTGGCGAACGGCTGGTCGTCGACGCGCGCGGCCAGCACCTTGGAAAGGACGTGATGAAGCTTCTCCTCACCGACTCCGGGATCAGGAACGCGAGCATCCAGGATGCGCTGGTCGATCTCCTGGGCAAGCCGATCGCCGAGTCCAGCGCCCTCTGCATCCCCACCGCGGGGTACGGGGGCCCCGGCGCCGATCCAGCTGGGCCATGGCGATTCATCAGCGGACGATCACCCAGCCCCATGACCGAGCTGGGGTGGAAGTCGGTGGGCGTGCTGGAACTCACGGCGCTGCCCAGCATCGACGAAGCGCTCTGGGTCTCCTGGGTCCGGGAGGCCGACGTCCTGCTGGTCAATGGCGGTGACGCGCTGTACCTGTGTCACTGGATGCGGGAGTCCGGGCTGGCTGAACTCCTGCCGTCGCTGCCCGACACGGTCTACGTGGGTCTCAGCGCCGGGAGCACGGTGATGACCCCCCGCGTCGGGGAGGAGTTCGTGGGCTGGAAGCCGCCCACCGGCGGTGATAGCGCGCTGGGCGTGGTTGATTTTTCGATCTTCCCGCACCTGGAGCATCCGGATTGTCCGGACAACACCATGGCCGCGGCGGAACGATGGGCGGCTGGGATCGCGGGGCCGGCGTATGCGATTGACGAGCAGACGGCCATCATGGTGACTGACGGCGCCGTCGAAGTGGTCTCGGAGGGCCACTGGAAGTTGTTCTAGTGCTTGTGCCAGGTCCTTGCGTGACAAGTCGGTTGGTCTGTTGACGCAGTTCAGGGGCCCGTCGCTTTGGGTGGATCCGTCCGAAGCGACGACTGGGCCGCAGGCACCGCCCCGCCGTACGGTGGGCGTATGGGCAGGGACGGAGTGCCCCGGCTGCGTCTGGTCGACGTCGCGGTCGACGGGGGCGGGCCAAGGCTGTGCCGGGGGTGTGGTGGGCCGTTGATGCCGTCGGCGAAGGCAACGGCGGTGTTCTGTGAGGCGGCCTGCCGTTCGAGGCGCTGGCGGCGAATGGGCCGGCGTGACGGCCTCGTGTCCGCAGTGCGGGGTGGCGTGGGCGGTCGGGGTCGACCGCCTGGTCACGGCGGTCTACGGCTCTCCCGCCTGCCGCAAACGGGCCTGGCACACACGGCGCGCGCGGTCCGGCGAGGCGTGAGAGCCTGCGCGTTCTATAGATGCGGGGCCGCTTCGGCCGCCGGGGCCGTACGCCCTTCGCTGCCGGGCGAGGCGGTCGGATGGTGCGAAGTGACGGGCCTCCAGGGCGAGTTGGCGGCACATACGAATGCCGCACCCAGGGCTCGTGGGGGTGGTGTCCCGATGACCGGGATGGTCGGCAGTGTGATCCGGCAACGCTACGACGAGCTGGTCAAGCTGGGGCGGGACTGGGTAGCGGCGATGAGCAGCGTCCAGTGGCAGCTCGGGGACGCGGCCATGGAGATCGAGCCGATGCACTCCTACGGGGGCACGAACCCGTCGGGGAGCGAGGAGCTGTTCACGGTCAGCGAGGCGATCCGGATGTTCGCCGAGGACCTCGGCCTGGCGTATTTGACGGTCCGGGACTACCGGTGGGTGGCCTCGCGCTGGCCGAAGGAACACCGGCGAGCCGACGTCTCCCACACCATCCACAAGATCCTCGCCTCCATCCCCGTCGAGCAGGAAGGGTTCGAGGCGGTGAACAGCCCCCGCCCAATGCGGGCGGCCCCGCGCGTTGGACGCACGACAGCGCGAAACGGATCGTCGGCTGGAAGGTCGACACCCCTGAGAGCGTCCAGGAGAAGGTGGACGCGATCCACGACCTGGCCGCCGACGACCAGGTGGCCGCGCGGGTGGCCACCGACTTCCTGCGCGGCCCGGCGGTCGCCTCGAAGGCCATGGCCGACGACACGGCCAGGCGCGCCGTGAACGAGGCGCAGTTCGACCAGTTCCGCCAGCAGGTCCAGTACGGGCAGGAGGAAGCCGCCCCGCAGCTGGACCAGCTGCGGCGCATGGAACACAACACCCAGTTCATGGACCTGGTCGCGGTCTGCACGCAGTTCACCGTCACCGCCGGAAGGATCGTGCCGAACCTGCGCGGCGAGCCCTACGACGACGCCGAACGCGAGACGATCCTGCGGGGTCTGACACGGGTACGGGCGTCGGCAGACTGGATCGAGAATGCGGTCACCCGCGGCGAGATCGACCTGGACGAGCAGCTGGAGAAGCTGCTGAAGGGCTCGGGCGAGTAGCGACGGGGCGGGGCGTTCCCGCTCACGTCCACGCCGAAGCCGTCGTGTCCGCCCTGCTGGAGGCTCGTCTCGCTGGCTTGACGATCGTCCAGCTGATGGCAGCCACCGAGCGCACCCGCGCGCAGGTCCACACCGCGCTCGCGCACCTGCGCATGGTGGCTGCGGCGAAGGGGCTTCCGCCGGTGACCTGGGACAAGACGTGGGGCTAGCGGATGCTGGACGACGCGCCGGAGGTCTGGATCGGCTACGAGCGCGCGTTCTTCGAGACTGTCCACCACCGGGTGGAGAACTTCATCGCCGGGATCCTCCTGCCGCACCAGAACAAGAAGCCCGACGATCCCTACATCCGCACGGTCATGCCGCGGATGGGCGCGATCGAGTCCACCCTGCACCTCCTCGCCAGCCTGGAGTGCCCCCTAGAAAGGCAACCGGCCGCGACCGCCCGGCAGTTGGCCCCCTACAGGTCGCGGCCCGGTCCCTCTATGCTGCTGCCCCGCTACCGCTGTCCCTCCGACACCAGCGACCTCGAATGGGCCCTCCTGGAACGGCTCCTGCCCACCCCCGCCTGCCAGACCCCGAAGGGCGGGGCCCCGGAGAAGTGGCCCCGCCGCCGCATGGTCGACGCCATCCGCTACATCACCGACAACGGGGCGAAGTGGCGGGCGCTGCCCGCCGACTTCGGCATTCCGTGGCGCACGGTGTTTGGGTATTTCGCCCGCTGGGCGAAGGCCGACGTCCTCCGGCACATCCTCGACCAGCTCCGTCGGCGGTTGAGGCTGAACCGTCGACGCTGTCCCTGGCCGGTCCGGGTGATCGTGGACTCGCAGTCCGTCAAGGGCGCGGAGAGCGTGTCGAAGGCAACGCGCGGCTATGACGCGAACAAGCACATAAATGGGCGGAAGCGTCACCTCCTGGTTGATCAGGACGGCCTGCTCGTCGACCTGCTCGTCACGCCCGCCGACGTCCAGGACCGGGAAGCGGCCCGTGTCCTGCTGACCCGCCTTCACGCCGAGCACCCCGAAATCGTCCTGGTCCGGGCTGACAACGGCTACAGCGGAGACGAGTTCAGCACCTGGGCACAGACCGCCCTCGGCATCACCGTCAAGGTCGTCTCCCGGCCCAAAAACGCCAAGGGCTTCGTCTTGGTGCCCAAGCGCTGGGTGGTTGAACGGTCGAATTCGTGGACGATGCGGGCCCGCCGCAACGCGCGGGACTACGAACGTCTCATGTCACACGCCGAAGCCCACGTCCAGTGGGCCTTCATCACCCTCACGACCTGCCGCCTCACCCGACGAAACGCCCAGACCGAGGCGGTTCCAACTCCCTCCGCCGCAGCCGCCTGACGATCCCATCGACTGCCGTTCGGTTCGGCGTCCATCGACGCTCATCCGAACGGCAAACCCGATCACCACCCAGCCAAAGGACACCGTGACCTGCGGAAAGAGGATGTGACACAGGCCCTTAGCCTCGAAGCACGCTCGACGTTTCGCGAGCGGATCCGGCTGGAGGCCGCGGAGCGATTCGCTGCGGGTTCCTCCAACGCCGAGGTCGCCAAGGACTTACGGGAGTGTGCGCTCGGTGCAGCGCCGGCGCCGGGCCTGGCACGACGCCGGCGCCGAGGGGCTGCGGTCTGCCGGGCCCGTCTCACGGCCAAGCTGAGTGAGGCACTGTTCACCGTGCTCGAGCAGGAGCTCGCCAAGGGGCCGGTCACGCACGGCTGGCCGGACCAGACGTGGACGCTGGCCCGGATCAAGTCGCTGATCGGGCGCCGGTTCCACAAAAGCATGACGCTGTCGGCGATCGCGCGGATGCTGCGACGGCACGGCTTCAGCCACCAGGTCCCCGCCCGCCGCGCGACCGAGCGCGACGGGGAGGCCGTGGCGGGCTGCGTGAAGGAAACCTGGCCGCAGGTGGAAGGTCCGTGGCGGCGCTCGACAACCTCAACACCAGGCAAGACACACCACACAGGACCAACCATTGGCCCGCATGGGGAATCCCCCTGCCAGGGCCTTCGCCAGAGGCGAAGGCCGGGCCCCTTGCAAAGCCCAGCACGATCGAGTGCGAGGCCGGGCGCCGCCGGCCCCCAGGGCGGACGCAGCATGAGGCCACGGAGCGGCGACCGCCACCTCCCACCAGGCGCCGCACAACACCGGCCTCCCCCAGCGTGGGGCCGGGTATCTCCTGGATGGCACGGATGGACTGCCGGGTGATGATCCCGAACCAGATCTCGATCTGGTTCAACCACGAGGACCCGACGGGGGTGAAATGGAAGTGGACGTGCGGGTTCTTCGCCAGCCACGTTTTCACGTCCGGGGTGGTGTGCGTGGAGAGGTTGTCCAGGACGATATGGATCTCCTTCCCCGTATGCGGCCTGGCGGCCTTCTTCAGGAACGCCAGGAAGGTCGCGCCGTTCCGGTTCGGCCTGCACTCGCCCAGCACTTCACCGGTCGTGACGTTCAGCGCGGCGAACAGGTTCGTGGTGCCGTGCGCACATAGTCGTGGGTGCGCTTCTCCGTGGCCGCGAAAGTCACCGGCAGCACGGGCTGGGTCCGGTCCAGGGCTGCACCTGCGTCTTCTCGTCGATCGACAGCACCACGGCGCCGCCAAGCGGGGCCAGGTACAAACCGACGACATCGGCGACCTTGTCCGCGAACGCCGGGTCTTTCGAGATCTTAAAGGTGCCCGAGCGGTGCGGCTTCAGATTCTCCTCACGCCAGATGCGGGCGACGTAACGCCACGACACCGAGATGCCCTTCCGTCGCTTCAGATGGTCGGCGAGTGTCCGCGTCGACCAGCGCGACAGACCGGATTCCGCCGGCGGGGACATCCTCGTCAAAGCGACCACCCGGGTCCGCACCTGCGGCGGCACCTGGGTACACGGCCCGCCGCGACGCTTCTCCTCCAGACCAGCAAGGGCCCGCTCGGCATAACGGGCCTTGCAGCGGTCCACCGTCAGCGGCGCCACACCGGCGAGCTCGGCGATGTCCTTGCGCCGGCGCCCCTCGCAGGACCACAACACGATCCGTGCGCGAAGCGCGACGACAGCCGGAACATCCCGCGACCCGGCCAACTCCCGCAGTTCTGCCATCTGTTCAGAGGTGAGATCCATACCAGACTGTAGGCCCTCAATTGGAATGTCCCGTTCAGCTGTGGCGACCTGGGTGTTTGCGGTTTGTCTCAGTTGTGGGCCACGGCATCGTGTGTCGCGAACTTGGCCTTTCGGGGCCGGCCGACGGTTGTGCGGACTAGCCGGTGAGGCCGTTGCGGTAGGCGTGGATGACGAGTTGGACGCGGTCGCGGGCATCGAGTTTGGTCAGCAGCCGGGCGACGTGGGTCTTCACCGTGCCCGCGCCGATGTACAGCCGTTCGGCGATCTCGGCGTTGGTGAGTCCTTCGGCGACGAGCAGCAGCACTTCGCGTTCACGGGTGGTGACGGCCTCGGGCAGTTGCGGCGGTTCCTGACCGTGTGGTGGCTGTGTCGGCCTGTTGACGTATGCCGCGATCAGTCGTTTGGTGACGCGTGGCGCAAGCAGTGCCTCGCCCTGGGCGACGGTGCGGACGGCGGACAGCAGGTCGAGGGGCGGTGCGTCCTTCAGGAGGAAGCCGCTGGCCCCGGCGCGCAGTGCGCCGAAGACGTACTCGTCCAGGTCGAAGGTGGTGAGCACCAGGACACGTGCGTGGTCGGCGGTGGTGATACGGCGGGTGGCTTCGATGCCATCCATCTCGGGCATCCGAATGTCCATCAGGACGACGTCGGGCCGGTGTTCGGCGGCTGCTGCGACGGCGTCCCGGCCCGTTGCGACGCTGCCGATCGACGTGAGGTCCGGGGCGGTGTCCACGATTCCGGCCAGGCCGATGCGGATCAGCTGCTGGTCGTCGGCGACCAGGACCCGGATGGTCACGGCCGCTCCCGCGCTGCGGCGGTGGGCTGTGGCCCGTCCAGGGGGATGCTGGCCCGTACCCGGAAGCCGCCAGTCCCGGCCGGTCCTGCCAGCAGGGTGCCGCCGTAGAGGGCGAGGCGCTCCTGCATCCCGGTCAACCCGCGCCCGGTGCGGCTCGGGGCCGGCCGGATGCTGCCGTCGTCGGTCACCGTGAGGGTGAGCTCGCCGGGACCGTACGCGACGGTGACCTGCGCGGTGCTCGCGTCGGCGTGCTTGACCACGTTGGTCAGCGCCTCCTGGACTATCCGGTACGCGGCTGCCTCCAGCCCCGGGGGCAGCGGTCTGGCGCACCCCGTGACGGCGAGGCCGATCCGCAGGCCGGGGCGCCGGGTCCGTTCGGCGAGACGGTCCAGGTCGGCGAGTCGGGGGGCGGGGGCCAGGGCCGGGTTGTCGGTGCCGTCCCCGTCATCCCCGTCATCCCCGTCATCATGCAGCACACCGAGCATGCGGCGCAGTTCGACGAGGGTCTCCCGGCCGGTGGTCTCGATCGCCTCCAGCGCGTTGCGCGCGTCCTGGGGACGGTCGTCGAGCACCAGGCGGCCGTAGCCCGCCTGGACGGAGATCACGCTCATCGAGTGGGCGATGCCGTCGTGCAGTTCACGGGCGATGCGCAGCCGCTCCGCCGCTGCCTCGCGATCGGCGCGGTCCTGTTCCTGACGCAGCAGCGTATGCAGATACCGGCGCCGCTGGCCGACCGCGAAGCCCACCGCCCAGGCGACGCCGAAGAGCAGCGCGAACGGCACCACGGCCCCGGTGTGTTCGAACCTGGGCAGGCCGGTGGAGACCGCCATCACCAGGGCGGCGGCCAGGGCGACTCCGGCAGTGCGGGCCGGGCGCAGGGAGGTGACGCAGAAGAGCGCGAAGGCGAGCGGCACTCCGCCCCAGAAGATCGCCTGCGGATGCCACGGCGCCAGTCCGCACACCGCCAGCGACAGGACTGCAAGGCCCTCCGGCCAGTAGGGCCGGAGCAACTGCGGGGCCGCACGCGACTTCCGTTCCACGACCGGAGCGTATGCGCCTCCCGGCTCCGCCCGCATCGTCCGCGGGACCTATGCCGTACGGCAGACCCGGCCCCGAAAAGTCCTGCCCGCAGGCAGACGAATCACCTCCCCCGCCCCGGCACCGTAATGCACGTGATTCGATGCGAACGCCTCACCAAACGCTTCGGCCGCAAGGCCGCCGTCGACGACCTCAGCTTCGAGGTCCTGCCCGCCCGTGTGAGCGGCTTCCTCGGCCCCAACGGAGCGGGGAAGTCGACCACCATCCGGGCCGTCCTCGGCCTGGACACCCCGGACGCCGGCCGCGCCCTGGTCGACGGCGTGCCCTACCGCCAGGCCGAACAGCCGCTGCGCCGGGTAGGTGCCCTCCTGGACGCCGGGGCCGTCCACCGGGGCCTTACGGCGTACGCGCATCTGGCCGCGCTCGCCGCCACCAACCACATCCGGCGCGGCCGGATCGAGGAGGTGCTCGCCCTCACCGGCCTCACCGACGTCGCCCGCCGCAGGATCGGCACCTACTCGCTCGGCATGAAGCAGCGCCTGGGCATCGCCGCCGCCCTGCTCGGCGACCCGCCGGTGCTCATCTTCGACGAGCCTGCCAACGGCCTGGACCCGGAAGGCATCAGGTGGATCCGGGCCCTCATGCGGTCGCTGGCCGCCGAAGGACGCACCGTCCTGGTCTCCAGCCACCTGATGAGCGAAATGGCCCTTACCGTCGACCATCTTCTCGTCATCGGACGAGGACGTCTGCTCGCCGATGTCCCGATCACCGACTTCGTTCCCGCCGGGGCCTCGCTGGAGGACGCCTACCTCGGCCTCACCGAATCCGCCGTGGAATACCGCACCGAAGGGACGGGCCACTGATGCCCACCGCACTGACAGGCGCCATGGCCGCCGAGGTCATAAAGCTGCGTTCCCTCCGCTCGACCTGGATCACCGCCCTCATCGCCGTGGCGTTCGGCCTGGCGCTGAGCGTCATGGACGTGGCGCACACCGCCAGCGCGTGGCCGCACCTGGCGACGGCCGACCGGGCCCAGTTCGACCCGGTGGGCGACTCGCTCTCCGGCTTCGCCTTCGCCGTCCTCGCCTTCGGCGTCCTCGGCGTGCTGGGCGTCAGCAGCGAGTACACCACCGGACAGATCCGCACGACGCTGACCGCGACACCCCGGCGCGCGCTCGCCTACACCGCCAAGACCCTCGTCATCGGCGGATTCGCCCTGCTGCTGGGCGAACTGACCGCGTTCACCGGTTTCTTCATCGGGCAGGCGGTCCTGGCCAGGCGGCACCTGGACGTCGGCCTGGGCACGCCGGGCGTGTTGCGCGCCGTGTCCTGTGCCGGGCTCTACCTGTTCGTCGTCACCGTCGTGGGCTACGGCCTCGGGGCCGTCATCCGGCACACCGCCGGAGCCATCGCCGCACTCTTCGCCCTGGTCTACCTCGGCTACGGCGCAGCCAAAGCCGTCGAAGGCTGGTCCTCCCTGCCCAGCAAACTCATGCTCAGCAACGCCGCGGACGCCCTCGGCCAACTCCACCCACACCCCCTCCACCCGGAACGCACCCCCACCCTCCCCTTCGCCCTCTTCGACCTCGCCCTCTACCTCGCACTCGCCCTCACCTGCGGAGCCTGGCGCTTCACTCGCGACGCCTCATAGACGCTCCATCCGATCCGCGGCCGACGTTGATGAGAGCCAAACTCCCGAAGCCTCATCAACGTTTCCGGCCCCCACGGCAGACCATCCCCAGCGGGATCCAGAGCGTGGCTGCGGCGCAGACAGAGTGCGTCTCATCGGGGAGCGCAAGCGGTTCTCCTCCAAGATCCTGCCGCCCTGGTGCCGCACGTCACCGAAGATCTCCGAGGTGGTGCCCCTGCTGTATCTGCACGGCCTGTCGTCCGGGGACTTCGTTCCGGCGCTGGAGCAGTTCCTCGGCGGCGCGGCGGGTCTGTCCGCGGCGACCGTGACGCGGCTGACGAAGCAGTGGCAGGACGACCACGCCGCCTTCCAGGACCGGGACCTGTCGGACCGCGACCAGGTGTACGTGTGGGCCGAGGGCGTGCACCCCAAGGTCCGGCTCGGGCAGGCGCACTCGTGCGTGCTGGTCCTGCTCGGCGTCCGGCTGGACGGCACCAAGGAGTTGATCGCGCTGGCCGAGGGCCTGCGCGAGTCCACCGAGTCGTGGGCCGACCTACTGCGAGACTGCCGGAGGCGCGGCATGCGCGACCCCGAGCTGGTCGTCGGGGACGGCGCAATGGGGCTGTGGAAGGCGCTGGCCGAGGTGTTCCCGGTCACCCGGCACCAGCGCTGCTGGGTTGACAAGGCCCGCAATGTCGCGAGCTGTCTTCCGAAGTCCGCGCAGCCGGGTGAGGCGAAGGCGATGCAGGAAATCTCCAACGCCGAGGACCGCGCGCACGCTGAGAAGGCGATCGAGGCGTTCGCGAAGACCTACGGCACGAAGTGGCCCAAGGCCGTCGCGAAGATCACCGTGGACCGGGACGAGCTGCTGGCGTTCTACGACTTCCCAGCCGAGCACTGGATCCACCTGCGGACCACGAACCCGATCTGGGTGTCGACGTTCTCCACGGTCAAGTTCCGTACCAAGGTCACCCGCGGTGCCGGCAGCCCAGCCGCAGCCTTTGCGATGGTGTTCAAGCTGGTCGAGTCCGCCCAGGCCCGCTGGCGCGAGGTCACCGGAGCCCACCTGGTGCCCCTGGTCGGTGCGGGCGCCCGATTCGAGAACGGAGTCCTTGTCGAGCGACCCGATGAGGAAGCCGCTTAAGAGCTCATCTCATTTGGCGGCTTCGATAGCCTGCTGGTGTGGGAATCGTTGAGCGGCTGGTGCCGGATGAGCTGTGGGAGCTGTTCCAGAGAGTGGTGCCGGAGGCGCCGGTCAGGCCTCAGGGTGGTGGCCGGCGCAGGCACGGTGACCGGGAAGTGTTGGCTGCGATCGTGTTCGTGGCGACGTCGGGCTGCACGTGGCAGCAGTTGCCGTCCGCCTCGTTCGGGCCGTCGGGAGCCACAGCCCACCGGCGCTTCGCCGAGTGGTCAAAGGCCCGAGTGTGGGCCAAGCTCCATCGCCTGGTCCTCGACGAGCTCGGCTCCCGCGGTGAACTGGACTGGTCCCGCTGCGCGATCGACTCGGTGAACATGCGGGCCCTCAAAAGGGGGAACTGACAGGTCCGAATCCTGTGGACCGGGGCAAGTACGGGTCGAAGATCCACTTGATCACCGAGCGGACCGGGCTGCCCCTCTCTGTCGCGATCTCCGGCGCGAACCTGCACGACAGCCAGGCCCTCGAACCGCTTGTACGCGGCATCCCGCCCATCCGCTCCCGCCGCGGGCGTCGTCGACGACGGCCCACGAAGCTCCATGGCGACAAAGGGTACGACTACGATCACCTGCGCCGATGGCTGCGCTCGCGGAACATCACGCCGCGCATCGCCCGCAAGGGCATCGAGTCCTCCCAGCGGCTGGGCCGCCACCGCTGGACGGTGGAGAGAACGGTCGCCTGGCTTTCCGGATGCCGCCGCTTACACCGCCGCTACGAGCGCAAGGCCGCCCACTTCCTCGCCTTCGTCGGCATCGCGGCCACCCTCATCTGCTATCGCAGGCTCGACGGCCTCACACCGCGGTAATTCGATGGCGCGCGCGCAACAGTGTGCCCACTCTGGTCCCCGTGGCAGAACCCAAATACCAGATTCGAGCCCTGCACACGGACTCCACAGTCACCGTCTACCAGGCGTACGCCCCGGAGATCGGCTTGTCGGCCGCCCGGGACGGCCGTTTCCCAGCGGTGTGGCAGCGGGACCGGATGACATGGATCAAGCCGTCGTTCCTGTGGATGATGTACCGCTGCGGGTGGGGCACCAAAGAAGGACAGGAGACCGTCCTCGCAGTCGAGATCTCCCGCGAAGGCTTCGAGTGGGCACTGGAACACGCCTGCCTGTCCCACTACGAGCATGGGCTCCACGCCGACCGCGCCACGTGGAAGCGCCAATTGAAGCGGGCTCCGGCCCGGGTGCAATGGGACCCCGAACGCGACCTGCACCTTCAGCCGCTTGCTCACCGGTCGCTCCAGCTCGGCCTCGCCGGCGAAGCCGCACGCCTCTACGCCGATGAGTGGACCGTCTCCATCACCGACATCACATCGCTCGCCCACACCATCCATGCGCATGTACGGGGCGGAGACCTGGACGCCGCACGACAACTCCTGCCCCTTGAACGCCCCTACCCCGTGAACGAAGGGGTTCTGGCTCACCTAGACCAATGAGCCGATCTACCAATTGAGATGGGCTCTAGACATCTGGATCCACAGGTATTGGCCCGGCACTTCGCCGTTGCGGAGCCCGCGGACGGGTAGGCTCACGCACGGGTCGGTCCGGCGAAGGGTGAACGCGCGTGTCCAGTGGGGATATGTTCAGCGTCTACGGACGAATGACCGCACTGCCTGGTCGGCGTGACGAGCTGATCACCCTGCTCCTTGATGGATTCCGCGCTGGCGGCGAGGACAGCGGCCTACTTGCTTATAGCATCAACACAGCCTTTGACGATCCGGACACGATTTGGCTGACACAGCTGTGGATCGATAAGGAAACACACGACGCGGTCACCCGTTCCGATCCGGTCACGGCGGCGACTCGCCGGGTGTTTCCACTCTTGGCTCAGCAACCCGAGGGCTTTTACGGCCACGCCGTCCATGTGCACGGCCGAATCACCGGGTCTTGATCATTACTCCGAGCCTGAGGCACGACCGGTCGACTCATCACCAGCGGAAGAAGCCGCTTGAAACCAAGCTAGATGGGTGAATGCGGCAGCCCGTAGCAGGGGGCGTGCCCAGGCGGGCACGGTGTGGGTCACGCAGCCCTGGCGGACCTTGTGGCGGTCATAGAGCGTCACCGTGCTGCCGTCCAGGGCGGCGCCCTGCACACGGGCGATGGCCAGCTGGCTGGTCGAGGCGGCGGTGAAGCATGCGGTGGCGAGTTCGGCCGCCAGGTGGGGACGGGCCGTGCCGGTATGAAGGCGCCGGGCGACCTCCTGCTCGGTCAGTACAGGCATGGCAGGAGGGGTGAAGCCGCGCCGGCCGGTGGCGCAGTGCAGACGCATGCCGGGCTGTCTTCGAAGGACTTCAGTGCGGTCAGGGCCGGCAGGCTGATCCACCGCCGCCGCAGGACACCGGTCGCGGGCTCGTCGGCTGGAGATTCTGGCTGGGCCAGCGCCGCTTCGGCGTCGGCGACCCGATTCTGCGTCATGACCAGAGCGCGCTCCAGTGCCCGGGGAAGTCTTCCCGCTGAGCAAAGAGCGGGCCGGTTAGTTTCAAATGATACCGTATTGAATGAGTGTGTCGCTGGTATTGTGTCTTTATGGCCGCTGACCTTCCTCACCAGCCCCCCGCCCCGCGCGCGACCGACCGCCCCGGGGATGAGTCGCCGTTCGCTCTGGGTCTGCTGCTGCGCCGGGCACACTGGCGCGCGGCCGCTGTAACGGGTGAGGCGCTTCGGCCCTTCGGCATCGAGTTGCGGCACTTCGCGGTACTGATCGAGCTGGTCAATCACGGGCCCACGGTGCAGCGGGATCTGGCGGCGGCGACGGGGTCGGACAAGGCGGGAATCATGCGGATCGTGGACGACCTGGAGCGCAAGGGGCTCGCCGTACGCAAGGCCGTTCCGGGAGATCGGCGGGTGCGGGCAGTGGAGATCACTCCTCAGGGGCTGGAGCTCTTCGACGCAGTCCACGTGGCGGCGCAGCCGCTGGCTGAGCGGCTGGTTGCGGAACTGGGGCCCGGTGAGCCCGAGAAGCTGACGGATCTGCTGACCCGGCTTGCCCATCCGGCGGACGACGAGGCGTAAGCGCGCGGGCGCACCGTTTGTCGGCCGCGTTGGCGCGCTTGGTCTCATGCGGCTTCCGCGGCGAACCCGGCCTTGAGGGCTGCGGCCATCGTCGCTGCGCGTCAGCCTGGCGGCCGGCGGCCGGCCGGGGCTGTCGCCGACGGGGCCGGGTCGTCTGCGCGGGTGCAGCGCCGCATACCTGGCCGGCGGTGTGCCCTTCGCCCTCGCCGAGCACCATCGTCGTCTCGATGCGCGCCCTGCAGGCAGGCCGAACACCGGCCGCCCTCAGGGCCGGGCCACCTGCCCCAGGTACAGAGCGCCACGGGCACCGCCGGAGGGGACGCACGCGCCGAGGACGCCGCGTGACCTCCTGGGGTGGGGTCACGCGGCGTCCACGGCTTGGGGGATACGCGGCGAGGCGCTGCGTGAGTTCCTTGGCCTTGGTGGTCGCGTCCTCGAAGGCGCGGCTGCGGGACGCCTCGTAGAGGGAGACCAGGTCTGTCATGGCCGGGTTGCGGGGGGCCATGGTGAGTTCGGGGACGATGAAGTCGAGGTCCAGGCCGAGGGTGCCCTTGAGGACGGCCTGAAGGTAGTTCTGTACTGGCGACGACGATGACCGGGGTGCCCTGGGCGGAGGGCCCTCGGTGCGGCCGAGCAGGAGCACGCTGTCCAGCCACGCCTTGAGCGTCGACGGCATCCAGAAGTTGTCCATGGGGGCGCCGATCAGGACGGTGTCCGCCTCCTCCAGCTCCTCGATGAGCTTCACTCGCGCGGCGAACGCGGCGGACTGCTCCGGAGTGCGCTCGGCGGGGGCGACGTATCCGGCGGACCAGGCGTCGGCGGTGATGCGCGGGACAGGGTCGGCGGCCAGGTCGCGGTAGATCACCGTGCCCTCCGGGTAGGGATTCGCGCATCGAGATCGTTTCATTCGATACGGTATTTAGTGATACCATCTTGAGTGTAACGAAGGTAGACCCGTTGAACAGATGGAGGCGGCCGGCCATGGACGTCTATGAGGCGGTAACGAGCCGACGGGCGGTGCGCGCGTTCACCGACCGGCCCGTGCCGAGGGAAACGCTGGAGCGGGTACTGTCCGCCGCGGCTTGGGCTCCGTCCGGATCGAACATCCAGCCGTGGCGCGCCTACGTGGTGACCGACGGGCCGCTGGCCGAGATCAAGAAGCGCGCCGGCGAGCGCCTGGCCGCGGGCGACCCCTGGGACGAGCGGGAGTACGAGATGTACCCAGCCGACCTGAAGTCCCCCTACCGCGAGCGCCGGTCCGACTTCGGCAGGGTGCGCTACGGCGCACTCGGTATCGCCCGCGAGGACTGGGAGGCACGCCGGAGGGCCGCCACCGAGAACTGGAACTGCTTCGGGGCGCCCGCCGCCCTGTTCTGCTATATCGACCGCGACATGGGCCCGGCCCAGTGGTCCGACGTCGGCATGTTCCTGCAGACCGTCATGCTGCTGCTGCGCGCTGAAGGGTTGCACAGCTGCGCGCAGATGGCGTGGTCGGAGTACCGCAGGTCCGTCGCGGAGGTCCTGTCGCCTCCGGAGAACCTCATCCTCTTCTGCGGCATGGCGATCGGGTTCGAAGACGCCGCAGCGGGCGACGCCCGCACGGGCCGGGCGCCGCTCGACGAGACGGTCACGTTCGTCGACGGTCCCTGACGCCGTCCCACCTTGGTCGATCAACAAGCCGTTTCATGCCGCACCCACATAGCGGCCATATGCCATATTGCGCACATAATCCCGACGAAAGGCATGTCATGAAGATCGCAGTCATCGGCGGTACCGGACTGATCGGGTCGCAGGTCGTCAAGAACCTGAACACCGCCGGACACGAGGCGGTACCGCACTCGAAGTCCACCGGAGTCGACATCATCAGCGGCCAGGGACTGGACGGGGCGGTGGCGGGAGCCGACGTCGTCGTCAACCTGACGAACTCCCCGACCTTCGACGAAGCCTCCCTGGCCTTCTTCCAGACCTCGATGGACAACCTCCTGGCCGCGGCCCACAAGGGCGGCGTCGGCCACTTCGTCGTCCTCTCGATCGTCGGCGTGGACCAGGTGCCGGAGCTGGACTACTACCGCGCCAAGGCGCTCCAGGAGAAGATCCTCACGGCCGGGCCGATCCCCTACTCGATCGTCCGGGCCACGCAGTTCATGGAATTCATGGACGCCGCCATGTCCTGGACCGCCGACGCCGACACCGTCAGGCTGCCCGCCACACCCATCCAGCCCATCGCCTCCAAGGACGTGGCCGCCGCGGTCGCGGAGGTCGCCGCCGGCTCCCCTCTGAACGGCATCCGCAACATCGCCGGCCCCGAGGTCTTCACCCTGGACGAGCTGGGCCGGATCACCCTGTCCCACAAGGGCGACAACCGCACCGTCGTCACCGACCCCACCGCCGGCATGTTCGCCGTCGTCAAGGGCGACGTCCTCACAGACAAGAACGCCCAACTCGCCCCCACCCACTACACCGACTGGCTCTCCTGACCCGTTACCCGTCTCTCATGGCTGTGTAGCTACAGAGTCCCCGGTGTTTGTAGCTGCACCAGCAGGCCCAGGGGACGGACGGCGTCAGATTGAGCGGCTGAACTAGGGTCCGTCTTCAAACCGATCTTGCCCAGCGCAGGAATGACACGAGTGTGACCGCCGCTTCGCACGACGCGGCGGTCTTCTCGTATCTGGTAGCGATGCCACGGAAGCCTTTGAGCCGGTTGAAGCAGCGCTCAATGACGTTGCGTCGACGGTAGATCTCCCTGTCGAATCCGGGCGGCCGACCACCACGCTGACGGCGATCTGCCAGTGCCGCCGCTGGTCGGTCTTCTCGGGGATGGTGTGCGCGATACCGCGTTTGCACAGGTGGGACCGGTTGCCGCGGGAACTGTAGGCCTCATAGACGTGGGTTGGCCGTTTGCCCGGTCCAGGCCGGAGCGATGGACCCGGATCCCGTTCCAGAAGAGGGCGAGCCCAGACGCAGTCGTGCCGCCGGACCGGGGTCACCAGTACGGCGAGAAGTCGGCGTTTGCCGTCGCAGGCAAGGTGGATTTTGGTGGTCGGTCCTCCACGGAATCGACCGAGGGCATGATCGTCCGGTTCGTCCGGCCGGTGGAGCCCCCTTGTTCGGCCGGTGGCGGCGGGCTGGTGGGCGCGGACAATGACGGAGTCGATTGCACCAGCCAGTCGATGCCATCGGCCGCGTCAGCCCGGGCCTGGATGTGCTGCAGGGCCCGGGTGAACACACCGTCCAGGGCACCAGAACCATGCCGCCAGCCTTCTCAATCCACCAACAACACCTCAGGCCAGACACCACCCCGTACACCAAATCCCCCCGAAACGACACCAGCCGCCCCTGCTCACGACCAGGGTTGCAATGGGCGCAATGTCGTCGTGTGCTGACGTAACCTCGGGCTCCATCCGATGCTGTCCGTCGACCGGTCCCCGCGCACGACGACGCCGTACGCACGGAAGAATCCGGTTGGCCTCCGCCACCGACCCGCACACCGCCCGCAGATAGCACGCGTACGCCACCGACTCCCTCTGCTCCCCGGTCGGACACAGCGACCAGCGGTTGGCCGGACCGTCGAAGGAAGCCGTGCGCACCCGCTCCACCAGTCCCTCGGCCGGCGGCACCCGCAGACGCTCCGCGGCACCGACATACACGCGCAGCGCGTCCATCTCCGCAGGCCGCAGCTCCCCCAGCCGCCGGCTCTCCTCACGATGCCGGGCAGGGGCGGGACTGGCCTCGGCGTAGGTCAGCACATCGTGGCCGTGCCCGGTGAGCCGGGCCGCCCACAGGATCGGCGTGCCCTCAAGCGTGGACAGCTCCGCACGCACCTCCCGGTCGGCCACCTCCGCACGCGCCAGACCTGTGGCCGTCTCCACCGCCTGCTGATACTGCGGCGGCATGTCGCTGGACAGCACCCAACCCCAAGCGGCGTCCCGCTCACCATCGCGCAGCACCCGAAGCACCTCGAAGCACGACTTCCTGCCGTGGCGGCCCCGGCGTGAGCAAACCTCGCCAGCACCTCCTCGGTCGCCCACCCCCGGCCTGACGACTTCTCGATCGCGCCGGGGGGCGCCGTGGCCCAGCATCGGGATCGGGCGGTGCCCGGTCGGGTCATGCTCGGGTGAGCACGATCTTCTTACCGCCGGCCCGTCCGGTAACCACCCGGGCGAACGCAGCCGGTCCCTCGGTCAGCGGCAGGGGTTCCGGTGCGAGTTTCAAGGTTCCCGCGGCGACCTGTTCCGCCAGCTGGACAAGCTGCGCGGCGTTGGGCTCGACGTAGAGATCCCAACTCGTGATGCCTCGTTCCTCTGGAGGCGCGTCCGAGGTCAGGGAGCACAGTCGGCCGCCGTCCCGCACCAAAGGCAGGGCAGCGTCCGCCGTGCTGGCGGCGATGATGAGGGCGGCGTCGAACCCGCCGCGTACCTTGGCCGGCCAGTTCGGGTCGTGGTAGTCGACGACCTCCATCGCTCCCAGACCGAGCAGGCGCTCTGCGGCGGCAGCAGACGCGGTCGCGGTCACCTCGATGCCCTTGGCCGCGGCGAGCTGGATGGCCAGGGCTCCGGTGGCCCCGCCTCCGTTGGTGATCAGGAGCCGCTGTCCTCGGCTGAGGTCCAGCTTCTCCAGTGCCTGCAACGCGGTGAGTCCGTTGACCGGCAGCGCCGCCGCGTGCACGGCGTCCAGCCCAGGTGGGCAGGCTGCCGCGTGATCCGCGTTGATCAGAACGCGTTCAGCCCAGAAGCCGCTTCCCCCGGGCAGCGGGGCCTCGTGTGCGAGAACCCGGTCGCCTACGGCAAACCCGGTGACACCCGCGCCGACAGCCAGCACCTTGCCCGCGCCCTCCACTCCCAGCGCCGCCGGGGGGCGCAGCCCCACGTCCCAGCCAGCGCCGTTCAGCAGTTCGTCCCACGGGCCGACCCCGGCCGCATCAACCGCCACCAGGATCTGACCGGGCCCGGGAGATGACGGTTCGGGCAACTCCAGCAGGGCGACTTCCTTCTCGGCCCCGGGCACTCCGCACGCCTTCACAGCAGATCTTTGTCCTCTCACTCAGTCCGGCCGACCGGGAGGTACGGGCCAGGAACCCACAGCAGGACCAGTGTCGACCTCAAGATCCTCTACAGCGGTCGCTCGTGGTCTCAGCCGCATTGGTGTCGAGGCTATGCAGCTAGCGGCCCGGATATATGGTCCATTTGAAGCGGGACACACTGGGCCAATCGTGGAATAGCTCTGCACCTGGACCTTGGGGTAGGTCGGGGTGTATGGACCCGCCTCGAACAGGCGCTGCGCCAGGCCGGGGGGTCAGCGGATCAATCGCGAGGTCAAGCGCCGAACCGACGTCGTCCAGGTCTTCCCGAACGACGACACGCTCCTGCGGCTGGTCACAGCCGTGCATTTCGAGCTGCACGACGAGTGGATCGCCTCCCCCGCCGCTACCTGCCCGAGGGCAGTATGGACCAGCTCTACCCTGCTGAGCTCCCCGAACGAGCCCCCGCACCACCCGACACCTACAGCACGACAGCTGGTTGATCGGACACGCCACAAGGGGCGCGCGCCCCTCAGGACGTCGATCGGTTGTGGACCTCGTTGCGCTGCGGGTCAAAGCAGGTCAGACCGTGTTTTTGCACAAGGGCGAAGACCGCACGAGAGAAGTCATTGGCCCGCGACCAGCCGACACAGAGGATCAACCGATGCTCGTTTGCGTCGGGGCTCACGCTCCACACGAGGTCATCGATCTCATCGTCATTCGGGTCGTCGGGGTCGGGGAACCCGACCAGCAGATCATCCAGCAGGGCGAGATTCCGCGGGTCAGGCTGAACAACGGTGTCATCGCCGTCTGCCAAACTCCGGCAGACAAGAAGTGCCCGGTCGACCGTGATCGTCGTCGGCTCGTGCCAGACATAGAGATCGAAGCTCATCGCAATACCACCTGCTTGATCGCCCCTTCTTGAGGTGATCACCTTCGCGGGCCGGGGCCAGCCTGGCAAGGCCCAACCCTCCGGCGAAGCACCGGGGCCTTCCCTTGAAGCGTGGACACCATTTGCTATGCGGCGGCGGTCAGCGTAACTGATCGCTGTTCGAAGGCGATCGGGCTGATGTAGCCAAGCCCCGAGTGCCACCGGAACACCGCGAAGCGGGCCTCACGCACCCCTGACCAGCGTTTCTTTCCTTGGAGGGTCTCTCTTTTCAGGGTTGCGTTGAAGCTCTCCGCGGCGGCGTTGTCCCCGCTGGTGCCGACCGCTCCGCGCAAGCGGATCACGCCGAGCCGACTGCACACCTTCGCGAACTCCTTCGAGGCGTATTGCGCCCCGTTGTCACTGTGGAAGATCGCCCCGTCGAGGCTGCCGCCCCGGGTGTGGGCGGCGGCTTCGAGCGCGTCAGTGAGCCTTTTCCAACCTCGTGGTGAGGGTGGCTGCTTGGTCGCGGAGGTCTGTACAACGCAGTGAAGCTCCCGGTAGACGGGTTCACGACCAAG
>NZ_JBIRXG010000043.1:0-41427 GCF_044388685.1 Streptomyces sp. NPDC020192
CCGCGACCGCCCAAGCCCACCTGTTGGCCAGTCGAAACGCTGCAGGTCATACCTGCCATCGCACCCCCACCAGACCCCTAAGTCAACGGCATTGAGGTTAAATCTCAAGCTCAGGGGGTGTTGTGTTGAACTGCCACTGCCCGAGCCGTCCGCCTTCAGGTCTCCCGCATCCCGCACCAGCGCGATCTCAACAACGAGGACTACGTCGACGACCACGCGCTCGCACACATCCCCGCCGCCCTGCCCCTGCTCGGCCTGGGCCGCGACGAGCACATGCTGATCACGCGAGGCAACGGGCAGCAGATCACCGCCCGCGGCTTCGACGACCCGCAGGCCATGCGCATGATCCTGCTGCAGATCCTCACCGGACGACGGGCCAGCGAGATCCGCACCTGCCTGTTCGACTGCCTCTCCCCGGTCCCCGACCGGGCCGTCGACGCCGCCGAGGGCACCGGACAACATCCTCGTCGACCGCGACGTCGTCGCGGTCATCGAGGAACAGCGGCAGTGGATCCGCGACCACTTCCCCGGCATCACCCCGCGTCACCTGTTCATACAGCGGACCGGCAACCGGCAGGGCGACAAGCCCTACCCGTCCGGCACCTACAGCTGGATGCTCCGCGAGTTCAGCAAGACGGTGGAGATCACCGACGGCAGGGGCAAGCCCGTCGGCCTGAGCCATACTCACCGCTTTCGTCACACAAAGCTGACCAGGCTTGCCGAACTCGGCCTGCCCGTCCACGTGTTGATGCGCTATGCCGGGCATGCCACCCCGTCGATGTCGATGCACTACGTCGCCACCGCCAGGAACACGCCGAGCAGGCATTCCTGGCCACCGCGAAACTGAGGGCGGACGGCACCCACGTCACCTTCTCCCACGACGACCACGACAGCCTCCACCTGTTCAACCGCGCCGATCGGTTCCTGCCCCACGGCTGGTGCCTGCTGCCGCCCCTGCAGACCTGCGACAAGGGAAACGCCTGTCTGACCTGTTCGGTCTTCGTCACTGACGCCTCTCACCAGCCCTCCCTGGAAAGGCAGTTGACCGAGACAGCAGCACTGATCGACCGCACCACCACCGCCTTCCAGGAACGTCACGGCCGCCCTATGCCCGAGGACAACGTCTGGCTGCTCCAGCGGCGAGCCGAGCATGCGGCCCTCGCGAAGCTGCTGGACTCCATCCGCAGCAGACCCGACCGGGCGGTCCACGGCGCCGGCTGCGGCACCGCCCCCACCGGACCCGTCCCCATCAGTTTCGATCTCGACCGACACCGAAGGACCAGGCCGTGACCGACGCCCGCATCAAGCGCACCCAGACCCTCACCGCCGCCGCGAAGGCGAAGTCCCAGGCCAAGACGAAGGACGCCGAGCAAGCCATCCGGCGGCTGATCAAACGCGGCGAGCCGATCACCTTCCAGGCCGTCCAGCGCGAGGCCGGCGTCTCCCACGCATTCCTCTACAACCACCCCGACCTGCGCGGCCGCATCGAACGCCTGCGGGCTCAAGCCCGTCCGATCCCCGCACCGGCCCCGCCCGCGAACGAAGAGAACACGCTGGTCCTCGCGTTGACCAGCCAGATCACCCGGCTGAAGAAGCAGCACAGAGACGAAGTGCAGGCTCTGCGGGACGCGCTGGAGCAGGCCCACGGAGAGAACCTCGATCTCCGACGCGAACTCGCCCGCCGCGGCTTGCCCGGCCAGGTCCAGGCAAGCTGAAATGGTCTTGAATACCCCGTGTCAGCAGGGCTAGCGTTCTTGCACCTGCCAACACCGGCACCTTCAGGAAGTCCACATGCCTCGCCGGACACCGGGCGAGATCAGGTCCCAGTTGCCGTTGCGGAACACCAGGCACTTCAGGCGAACCGTCATCAGAGGACTGTCTGCATCCACGAACCGGCAAATCGCCCAGTTCGAGCGCGAGCGACGCCTACCCAGAGGGGATATCGCGCTTGCCTTCCGCCGCTGGGCTCAGCGAGCCGGGCGGCGTCGCAACGCAGAAGAGTGGCACTACGGATACTCAGACGTCGCCACCGGGCACATCCGCACACTCCTCGAAGTTGCCAGTTGCAACCTCCGTCCCCGCGCTCGAAGGGAACTACAGGCGGCGTTGGCGCCGATCGACGCACGCGTTCTGAAGCGCACCGTCAACGATCCATTCGCTCCACAGCACCTGCCCTGGTGGCAACGGCGCATCGAGGTCTGACCCGGGCCCGACACCAGAGTGGGGCCAGAGATCGCTCGGGCAGCCACCTGTCTTTGCTTCTATGTCTTCAACGTCATTACAAGGGCGATCGCCCGAACCGTGAACTTCATCCCCAGATAACGCCCGGGCCGGCGATCACCAAGTTCTCTGCCCGGCCTATCCATTCCAGAGTGATCAGGGAGTTCTGGGTGGGTTCGGGGATGGTGGAGTCCTCGGCCCGCCAGGAGCCCAGGGTCTTGCCGGTGGGGAAGTTCGCCGAGTGCCGGCGAAGCCGGCGGGTAACCGCATCGCGGCCGGTGACCTCCTCGGCGATCAGCAGCCGCAGGACCTCGGCGGGGTCCCAGCGTTGAGCGCGGGCGGTGGCCAGCACGTCGGGGGCCGCCTTACGCATATAGGGCAGGCGCATGCGGCGCATGAGCTTGCCCAACTCCTCGGGCAGGGCCGGGGCCTGGGGAAACGTCACGGTTGGATATTCCTTCGCTGGTCGCAGTGTGCGCCGATAGGCTCGGCGGGTGATTAATCTGGCGGTGCGGGGTGATCTCGGGGACGTCGTGGCTCGCGCTGAGGCCGGGGTGAAGTGGACAAATGCCTTCGCGGGCCTGCCCCCTCGGAATTCCCGATGCTTTTCGCCCTGACTCCGTATGGGGACGCGATGTTCAACCAGCGGCAGATGCCGCTGCTGCTGGCGGAACTCGACCGGCTTCCCGCCGCCTGCGCGGGCGAATGGGTCGCTCAGGCCCGCGAGTTGTGCCAGGTCGTCGAGCGCGGGACACACCCGTATCTGTGGTTCATCGGCGACTGACCCTGCTCGGCCGGGCTTCAACTACCCTGGGCCGTTGCCTACTGGCCCAGTGCCTGCCAGCCGATAGTTCCGTTCTGGACGGAATGGGATTCGTCCGCGCGGACGACTTCACCGACGGGCTTGCTGTCCGCGATGTGTCGCAGGATCGAGAGCAGGTCGCCGTCGGCGAAGCGTCCGGCCGTGGCCGCAAGTCCCAGGGCCTGGTCGACTCTGTCATTGCCCAGGACTGTGGCCAGTTCGGCCGCGCGGGCCATCTTGGCGCGGATGCGGACGGCTCCGGCGGGTCCGGCCTCCTTGAGCCAGCGGCCCGCGCCGGAGCCGATGGAAACGAACGCGATCCCGGCTTCCGAGCGCGGTTGCAGGCGGGGCTGGTGGATGCTGCGGCCATCGGGGTGGTCGGGATAGTGCTCGCCGAGGATCTGCGGAAGGCCCGGGGTGGAGAGCTGGTGGCGCCAAATCTCCAGCAGATCACCCGGACTTGGTGCGGGCGGTGATGGACAGTTCCTCGCCGACCATCCGGCACCACACCCTCGAGCCGGTATAGCCCGGAGGGGTCGAGAGCGCACCGAGTTGAAGCTGATCGTGCGATCCGAGCCGACCAGTCTCTCCTCGCCCAGCGCGAGCGGCTCGATGGGCAACACGTGCAGGGTGGTGCGTTCGATGTCCAGGCGGTCGGCGGGTATCTGCCCGGTCGCCCGGTGGCGGCGGGAGTTCACCGCATCGCACCAGGTCCGGCAGGCGTCCGCGAGTTCGGCGAACGGTCGTAGGCGGGCAGCAGGTTCGCATCCGTGGGAACCAGATCGGCCTTCGCAATCTTGACCGTGGCCTCCGCGCCACCCTTCGATTCAGGATCGTTAGGGACGCAGCTGACGACCTGGCAGCCGTAATGCTGGCCCGCGGCGACCATCTGTGGGTGCCGTACCGGGATCCCGGCGATGTGCTCGACGGTCACCGTCTTCGCGTTGTCGGTCAGTACGTAGGTCGGGGCCCCGCCGATCCGGCGCAACGTGGTGTCCAGGCAGGCCACCAGCGTGCCCAACGTGCAGTCCCATACCGGGATCACGACTCGAAACCGCGACCAGGACAGCCACGCGCAGAACAGCCAGGTCCGCCGCCCCCCGATGCGCGGGCCCTCGCCCCAGTCGAACTGCAGCCATCGGCCCGGCTCGGGAATCCACGGCCGGTACGTTCGGCGCTTGCCCGCCTTCCAGGCCGTCTTCGCCGCGTTCACCGCCCGCCGCGTCGAACGCTCGCTGCCCCGGTAGCCCATCTTCACCAGCTTCTCGTGGACCACATCCGCGCGGATCGTCGCCTTCGACTGCTCGACCCACTCCTCGACCTTCTTCAGGAACGCGTCGATCATCTTCGGCCGCGGCTCTCGCTCATAAGGATTTCGCCCGCTGGCGCGGGCCTCGACATACCGCTTGACCGTCTTCGGGTCGTGTCCCGTCAAGGTCGCCGCCGACCAGACCGTCCCGGTCAGGTCGTACGCCTCAAGAATTTCCATGATCTCTCTGTCAGACTTCGTCACAGGACCTCTCCGGCCGGTTGCTGATGATCGCAAACACCAGCAAACCGGACGGAGGGGTCTCCTTCAGATAAGGAAGCGATCAGGAACACCGCAGGCCAGACGGCCATCCACCTGGAATTCCGGTGGCCATCGGCCTGGACTCAACTGGCCGCCCACCTGGACTTTGCCACGGCCGCCGTCACTTGTGGAGCGCCTCGAGGCCATCTCGGTAGATCTCGGTGGAAAGAGCGATCACCTCGTCGTCGGTCGCTTCGCCCTCGGGGGTGAAACGGCCCGACCACTGCACTTCGGCGCTGTCGGGGGCACCGCTCACCTCGTGCACGCGCAGGGTGGACAGGTAGCCGACGACAGGGAAAGGTGCCTCCACGATGGTGTAACTGTAGTGGCGCTCGGCGTCGTTGAGCTCCACCAGGCGCTCGACGATGACGTCCCCGTCGGGGCTTCTCAGCCGTCGGACACGGCCGCCCTCCACGAGGCCGCTGTGGGAGATGTAGGGCAGCCAGTCGGGCAGGGAGCCGAAGCCGCCGATGAGTTGCCACACTCGTGCGGGCGAGGCGGGGACGATCCGGCTGACGGATGTCGATGCCATGACGTTCTCCCGAGCTCGTTGGTTTCTCCGTTGCCGGACGGGAAGTATCCGCAGGGGCTCAGGTGCCGCCGGGCAAGGGCGCCTGCGGGCTGACCAGGTCGGCTTGCCGCAGTTCGCGCCAGAAGTCAGCCGAGATCTGCTCATGCAGGGCGGCTAGGTCCTCGGCGATGCGACTGGGCTTGGTCGCACCGGGGATGACGGCGGCAGTCACGGGGTGAGCGAGGCTGAACTGCAGGGCCGCGGCTTTCATGCTCACCCCGTGTCGGTCTGCGGGCTCCTTCAGACGCCGGACCTTTTCCACGATCTCGGGGGAAGCGTCAGCGTATTCGAAGTGGGAACCGCCGACGAGTACACCGGAACTGTACGGACCACCGACGACCATGCTGACCTGCTGCTCGACGGCCATGGGCAGCAGTCTCTGCAGAGCGTGCGCGTGATCCAGCAGGGTGTAGCGCCCGGCCAGCAGGAAGCGTGTCCGGCCGGGGCTCTTCCAAGGCCAGGGCCAACTCGACGGGTTCTGTGCGATTGACCCCGAGACCCCACGCCTTGATGACGCCCTCGTCGCGCAGCCGGGACAGGACCCGGAAGGCCCCGGTTCGGGCCTCCTCGAACTTCTGCAGCCACACGTCGCCGTAAAAGTCCTGGGAGATGTCGTGGACCCACACGATGTCGATCCGGTCGACGCCCAGTCGTTTCAGGCTGCCTTCGAGCGAGCGCTCGGTTGCCTCGGCCGTCCACTCGTGGACGATCCTGTTGGGGCGGCCGAACTTGAAGAGACTGCCCTTCTCCCCCAAATCACGGGAACCCTCTTCGATCTCGTCCAGGATGACCCGGCCCACCCTTCGTCGACAGGACGAACTCGTTCCGGGGCTTGCTCGAAAGGAGTCCACCAAGGCGGATTTCGGCCAGACCTGCCCCGTACAGCGGAGCGGTGTCGTAGAAGCGGACGCCCTGATCCCAGGCGGCGTCGAGCGTCGCGTTCGCTTCGTCGTCCGGAACGGCGCGGAACATGTTGCCCAGTGGAGCCGTCCCGAACCCGATCCGATCCGGGAGGATCTTCTGCAGGCTCACGATACGTCCCCTTCACGGTGTCTTTGCCTCCGCAGCCGAGGGCTCCGCCGTGGCGATCACCCGGCTGACGCTCTCGATCTCCTTCACCAGACGTTCGGCCGCATGCTGCGGCCACCCCGCCCGCTCCTCGACACTCGTCGCGGGACTCGTCGTCGCGACAGCCGATATCCACCGTATGACCGCGCGATACAGCTCGCAATTCACCCATTCGAACCCTCGCGCGTCTCACAATGCGGCACCCCGACTACTCGCCGTCGCGCATCCAGCGCGGCGGCGTCGCCGAGGTCCAGCGGCGACGGCCTGTCGAGCGGCGACCACACCCGCCACCGGCCCCCCCCTCCACGGCAACGAATGCGCGGCAAGCAGAGACACGCGAACATGGTGATCCGGGAGATGCGGCGGACGCGGAGCACGACGACTTCCGCGAAGGAGGTCCGCGCGACTCCGCGCAGCCGGCCGGACAGGGCTCTCGGGGTGGCTGCGGGCGACGCCTTCCGTACGCCCCTCACTTTTCTCAGTCGCCGAACAGGCCGAGTTCACCTTGTACGCCGAGGAAGTGGAAGCACATGACCGTCTCCGGAATCCTGACATCGGGCCAGGGCAGACTGGCCCTTGGAGTGGCGGTGCTCTCCGCCCTGACTGTGATGCCGATGCCGACTCACGCCGCGGACGACATCGGTCGGGCCCCGGCGGCCCAGAAGCCAACCGTGGTGCTCGTACACGGAGCGTTCGCCGACGGGTCCAGCTGGAACGCAGTGGTCCAGCGCCTGCAGCGGGACGGCTACCAGGTCATCGCCCCGCCCAACACGCTGCGCGGCATACCCCAGGACTCGACGTACCTGAACAGCCTCCTCAAAACCATCAAGGGACCGATCGTTCTCGTCGGACACTCCTACGCCGGCGAGGTGATCTCACAGGCGGCCGCCGGCCTCGACAACGTCAAGGCACTCGTGTACGTCAACGCCATCATGCCGGACAAGGGAGAGTCCTTCGCCAGCCTCTCCGGCAAATTCGCGGCAGCCCCGCTCACCAAGGCGCTGAGGCAGGTCCCCTTCCGCAACGGCGACACCACCACGGGCACCGACGTGTACATCCGGCCCGCCGAACTCCACGCCACCTTCGCCCAGGATCTCTCCCAGCAGCAGGCCTCCGTCATGGCATCGACACAGCGGCCGATCGCACAGTCCGCCTTCACCGACAAACTCACCGAAGCGGCCTGGCGGGACAAGCCCGTCTACGTGCTCGTCGGCAGACAGGACCGGGCCATCAACCCGAGCCTCGAACGGTACGAGGCCGAACGCGCGCACGCGCGCAGGACAGTGGAGATCGACTCCTCCCACGTGTCCCTGATCTCCCACCCCCAAGCCGTCACGGATCTCATCCTCAGCGCGGCCCACGACTCCGTCACCGGTAAGTGACGAACGGGCATGTCCTGTCACAGTCGCGCGTTGCGGTTCCTCGAGACAGCGGTCGCAGCATGGCGGTGACATCGAGTTCACCGAAGGCGGGGACCGGAAGGCTGCTGAGGTACTCGGTCGAGGTCGGCCTGGCCAGTCTGCTGAGCTACTGGGCGGCAACCAGACTGTGGTCGACCGCTCATCAGCCGTACGAGGAAGGGCAACTCGGTGGCATGTGGGCTGCGATCTCCACGATCTTCGTGGTCCGGGAATGCAAAAGGGAGAGTGCGATCGCGGCGATCGCTCGCATGTCGGCGACCCTCATCAGCTTCGTACTCTGCCTGGCATACCTCGCGTTCCTGCCCTTTCACGCCTGGGGCCTCGCCCTGCTCGTGGGCTTGAGCGTCCTGGTGCCCGGGCTGATCGGACGGCCCGGCGACGAAGCGACCGCGGCCATCACCACCACCGTCGTCATGGTCGTCGCAGGACTGAACCCGCACGGGGCCTGGAAACAGCCGCTGCTACGTCTGGCGGACACGGCCATCGGCGTAGCAGCAGGCCTGGTCACGCTGGTCATCGTGCATCAGATCGGCAAGTGGACAGGCAGAGGAAGCGGCCCTCCATCGGACCGATCACCCACGAGTCAGGCCGGCTGACTCCGCGCACTCTCGCAACGTGGGCTGTCAGGACGGACGAGTCCCAGTGATTCACCCCAATGGTCCCGCCGAGGATCCGAGCCCGCGGCTCCGAAGTGCGCGACGGCAATGGCCCGCTTAGCGTGCAAAGTGCGTGGGGACTGCCCAGCCGTGGTCGCGCCTGCGCGCGAAGGTCGGGACGAAGGAGCATGGGGTATGGCGAAGGTACTGTTCATCGTCAGCGGTGCCAGCTACTGGGTGCTTAAGGACGGCACGAGGCATGCCACGGGTTACTGGGCGGAAGAGTTCGCGAACCCGTACAAGATCCTCACGGATGCCGGTCACCAAGTGATCATCGCCACTCCGGGCGGCGTGATTCCCACCGTCGACATGATGAGCCTGCGCCCGTCCTTCAACGGTGGTGAGGACGGGGCCCTGCAGCAGGAGAACATCATTCGCGACGCCGAGGGGATGCGGCGGCCGCTCAAGCTCTCGGACGTGCGGCTCGAGGACTACGACGCCGTCTACCTGCCGGGCGGTCACGGGCCGATGCAGGACCTGGCGTTCGACCCCGACACCGGGCGCCTGCTGACCGAGCAGCTGCTGTCGGGCAAGCCGCTGGCGATCGTGTGCCACGCCCCGGCCGCGATGCTGGCCACCCGGATCCACGGTGTCTCGCCGTTCAAGGGCTACAAGATCACGGCCTTCACCAATGACGAGGAGGAGGGCGTAGGGCTGGCCCCCCGAGCCCCGTGGCTGCTGGAGACCGACCTCAAGGAGAAGCTCGGGGTCGACTTCAGCCGGGGTCCGAACTGGGAGCCGTACATGGTCGAGGACCGCAACCTCATCACCGGCCAGAACCCGCACTCGGCCGGCGTCCTCGGCAAACGACTCCTCGAAGTCCTCGCCTGACGGTATCGCGGCGACTCAGCCCGCGACCCGGGTGCGACCACGGTCCCGGCACCACGGGGCGCGGCCGGGTCGTGGCCCGCGTGCCATCCGCGCGTCCAGGCTCCGGTAGCGCCGCGTTGGTGTCGTGCGCCCCTGCCGTCCTTGCCGGGGGCCGCCACGTTGATGCGATGCCGGTTCAGGCCGAGACCGGTGTCTCCGGCTTCATCTTGTAGGCATTCTTGATGGCCTCATGCCGGGTACCGAGGCCATCGGTGACCTTGCGCTCCCACGGAACCCGCTGCAGCTGCTTGGTCTCGTCGATCATGGACTTCGGCTCCAGGTTCCGGAAGCTGTCGACCTCGCCGGCCGCCACGGCCGTCAGCGTGGCGAAGACGGCTTCAGGGTCGAACTGCGCGCGCGGGAAGGCGAGTTCGGAGTAGTCGAACAGTCGCTCCGCGGGGTCGTCCTCCCAGCTCTCCCACGTCTGGAACATCCGGTCGTTGAAGCCGGTCAGGAACGGCCCCGGATTCACCGTGGCGACCTCTATGTTGTACTCCTGCAGCTCGTACGCCATGGTCTCGGCGATCGCCTCGATCGCGTGCTTGGACGCCGAGTAGATACCCGTGAACGGATTGACGTTCAGGCCTTCCCGTGACGAGACCCAGACGATACGGCCCTCGCCGCGCTTGATCATCTGTTTGGCGATCCCCTGGGTGAGCAGAAGCGGCCCCGTGACGTTGACCTCGAACTGGTGCCGGATGTTCGCGCCGGGGATGTCGACCGTCGAGCCTCCTTCTCCGACGCCCGCGTTGTTCACGAGGATCTCCACGCCCCAGTCGAGAGCCTTGCGCCGGTCGCCGTCGTTGGTTACGTCGAGCTTCTCCACGTGCAGGTCGACCTTCCGCTCGGCCGCCTGCCACTTCAGGGTCTGCACCTGGGCGTAGATCTCGACGCTGGCGATGACGTCGAATCCCTTCTGGGCCAGCCGCATGGCCGCCTCGAAACCGAAGCCGGAACCGGCTCCCGTGATGAGAACCTTCTTCAGCGACGAATTCGACATGGTGACGCACTTCCTTTTCGTCTGTCCGGTTCGCGATTATCGACTTGTCGATGGTGTTCTCGGAGCTGTTTTGCATTCAAACGGCGAGAGCGGTGCTGCCGCTTGCGACCGCGCCCCGCCGGGGGGGAAAGGCCAAGAGCGGGATCGTGTGTCAGATGATGTCGAGGCGGTCGAGGAACGGCTCGGCGACAGCGGCGTCTCCGGTGATCTCGCAGTGCTCGCGCCACGGAGTGCGGGTGGTACCCCAGCAGATGAAGTCGGCCGCGCTGCTGTGGACCTGGGTCGATCCGAGGGCGCCGGGCGTGACGGTCAGCCCTGCGTGCCCGCCCTCGGCGGGCAGTATCGTGACGGTCGTGGCACCGGGGCCGGTCAGGTCCAGCACGAGCGGCTCGGTGACCGCGGCGTCGAGGTCGTGACCTTGCATCTGCGGCACCCCGGCGAGCATGAACTCCACGGCCGGAGCCACCAGTTCGTCTGTCGGCGCCGGAACCGTGAACGGCAGCGGCCCCTGCGGGGCGAGCAGGTCGTAACGCAGATGGCAGAGCACATTGAACGCCATGGTGTTGGCCAGCAGATGCCGCGGGTAGGTTCCCAGGCCCGCCACGGGTACCGGGTCGTCCGCTTGCGGCGTCTTCTGGCCCGCTTCCAGGAGCTCCAACTGCCGGGGGGTGTAGCGCCTCCACTCGTCGATCACCTCACGGTGATTCCAGCCGCGGCGCTCGTCGACCCGCATGTCGTGGTAGCGCTCGCGGACCTGCGGCCAGGACGGGTCCGGTGTGGGGGGTTCGACCGCTTCATGGGCGAGGGCCGCCAGGTGGGCGATCACATCGATGACCCGCCAGCCTTTGCAGGCGGAGGGCGACTCCCACTGCTCGTCGTCGACGAGCGGGACGATGTCCGCGAGCTGCTCGCTGCTCGTTCGCGCCGACGCGACTCCTGCTTGTGTCATCGATGCCTCCTTTCGGCGGGCCCGAACCCGGACCGGTGTCCGGGAGACGGCCCGATCAGGCCGCCCGTCGCGACAGCCGGTATGTGGCCGCCACGTCCGCCCGCCCCTGACCGTGCGTGGCAGCCGACTGCAACCGGTCGCGTACGACTTCCGCGATGCCCAGCCGCAGCCCGGCGCCGTGAGCAGACTCGGTGATCAGAGCGGCGTCCTTCGCCGCCGCCTCCAGCGGGAAGGACGGTGTGTCGAGGTCGTCGCTGATCATCTTGGGGCCCTTGGACTGCACGTACTTGCTGTCCAGCGCACTGCCGCTGATGACGTTGATCAGCTGGTGAGGGTCGACACCCAGCGCCTCGGCCAGGGTGAGGGACTCGGCGATGCCCTCGACGGTCGTCAGCACCCACGCGTTGTAAGCGAGCTTCAGGCTGCTGGGCTGCCCGATGTGGTCCAGCCAGACGGTGCGCGTGCCCACCGCGTCCAGGACCGGCTGGACACGCTCGCCGGCACACAGGTGCGACGCGGCGGCCAGAATGGTCAGGGTGCCGGCGGCGGCCGGCTCCCTCGTGCCCAGCACCGGCGCCTCGACGAAGGCGACGCCGAGTCCGTCGGCCTGCTCCGCCAGGCGCAGGCTGCCCTCGGGCGAGACGGTGCAGCACTGCAGCCACACGGCGTCCCGGTCCAGACCGTCACGGGCCTGGTCCATCACCTCGGACACCACTCGCTCGTTGGCGAGAACGGTCAGCACGACCTTGGCCCCGCGGCAGGCCTCAGCCGAAGTGTCGCACACCACCGCGCCGACCTCGGTCAGCGGCTCGGCCGCCGCCCGCCTGCGGTTCCACACCCGAAGCCCCAGCCCGGCCGCGGCGATGTTCCGCGCCATGGCGTCCCCCATGGTTCCGATCCCGAGGACGGCCACCTCCGGACGGCCCCGGGCCGTGTCGCTTCCGCTCATGCTCCCACCTCCGTGGTGACGGTCCCGCCCGCGCTCAGGCGGCGTCCTGCCCGATCCAGACGGTCTTGGCGTTCATGAACTCACGCATCCCGAGGTCGGACAGTTCGCGTCCGTAGCCGCTGCGCTTGACCCCGCCGAAGGGGATTTCGGGGTAGCTGGTGGTGTTGCCGTTGATGAAGGCCATACCGGACTGCACATCCCGGACGAACAGGTCCCGTTCCGCCTGATCCTCGCTCCACAGGTTCGAACCCAGACCGTACGGGTGGCCATTGGCGATCTCCAGGGCCTCCTGCAGGGACGCCACGGTCCACACCTGGGCGACCGGGCCGAAGACCTCCTCGTGGAACATCTTCATCTCGTCCGTGATGCCCGTCAGCACGGTCGGCGGGAAGAACCAGCCGGGCCGGTCCGGACGCCTCCCACCCGTCAGCACCGTCGCGCCCTTGCCGACCGCATCGTCCACGTACGCCTCGACGTCCGCCCGGCCGGACTCGGTCGCCAGCGGGCCGACGTCCGTGGCGTCCTCCATCGGGTCCCCCACCACCAGGGCCGCCATCTTCGCGGTGAACTTCTCCAGGAACGCCTCGGCGACGTCCTCGTGGACGAAGAACCGCTTGCCGTTGATGCAGGACTGCCCGTTGTTGAGCGTCCGCGCCCTGACGGCCACGTCGGTCGCCCGGTCCAGATCCGTGGACGGCATGACGATGAACGGGTCGGAGCCGCCGAGCTCGAGCACGACCTTCTTGATCACGTCACCGGCGATCCCGCCCACCGAGCGTCCCGCCGGCTCGCTGCCGGTGAGCGTCGCGGCCGCCACCCGGTCGTCGCGCAGGACCTCCTCGACCCGGCGCGCGGAGATCAGCAGCGTCTGGAACACGTCGTCCGGGAATCCCGCTTCCCGGAAGAGCCGCTCCATGTACAGCGCGCACTGCGGCACGTTCGAGGCGTGCTTGAGCACCCCGACGTTCCCCGCCAGCAACGCGGGCGCGGCGAAGCGCATCGCCTGCCACAGCGGCAGGTTCCACGGCATCACCGCCAGCACCACGCCGATCGGCTGGTACGTCACGAAGGACTCCTTGGCGCCGACGTTCCCGGCGTCGTTCCGTAGATCCCGCAGGAAGTCCAGGCCGTGGGCGGCGTAGAAGCGCAGTCCGTGGACGCACTTGGCCACCTCCTCGCGGGCGGCCCGGAGCGTCTTGCCCATCTCCGTGGTGATCATCCGGCTGACGTCGTCGGCGTCCTTCTCCAGCACATCGGCTGCCTGGTTCAGCCATTGAGCGCGCTGCTCAACGCTCGTGAGGCGATAGGACCTTGCCGCGGCGGCGGCCCGCTCCAGCTTGTCGTCCAACTGCTCGGCGGTGAGTTCCTCGAAGGTCCTGATGACCTCGCCCGTCACAGGATTCGTGGTCGCGATAGCCATAAAATGAGGCTAGTTCCGTCGTTCATTTGTAGCAAAAGGTGTCACGTCGCCCTGCGTGAGACACCATGACCCCCTGTAGCCGAATGCCATTGGCGCCGCGCCGCAATCCGGGGCGGATCAACGCTGCGGGCGATAGCCGGTGACGGCAGAGAACAGGGTCGGGCCCGGATCGGTCAAGACGAGTGATGATCTGGCGGAAAAGGCTTCCTCAGCACGCGAAAACGGACTTCAACGATGCCGAGCGGCACTACAGCTGCGCCATTCTCCAGGTACCGTTCCCGGTGGACGGATATGACTCGGCTCTGCGGGTGTATTCGCTGTGAACTTCTTACTCCCCCCTTCAGCAGTACGTCAACGTAATACCGCAGTCCCCCAGGAATCACGAAGCAGGTCTACGAGGCGGACAGGTGCCATAATCCCGATACCCTCGGCTACGATCGAGACATAATGCCTTTCCCCTCTTTCGTCTCGATAAATAACATCGATCGAAGAAATGTTGGCGTTCCAGCTCGTACCGCCACGCCGACCCTCGGTCCGAACTCCTTTCCTATTGAGGATCCGCATGATTCCCAACCCAAAGAACACCAACGCTGGTACATACACAAAGAAGATGCCCAAATCGGCACCTTTCGCGTCAATAGAGCTCGCGCTGTCAGCGGCAGCGGATCAAGGAATGGCGTATCGCGTGTCGCCGCGCGGATCAAGTGGTCGGTAGAGCCTTCGTGGGCGAGACCAGTTCCGTCGAGCGCGATCAGTAGTCGAAGAAGTGAAGGGCCGGGTCTCTGACCTGCGGCCGGTTAATCGATCAACACTGCGACCTGTGACTTAGTACTCCAGTTGCAGTTTGCTATTCCTGCTGGTCAGTGGCGTGTTCGTGAGTGTACTGGGCTGATGCGCCGTCAGGTGGCGGGAGTTCGTGACTTCGGGTGCGGCGGCGTTAGTGACAGTGGCGCGCGGTGGCCTGGTGACGGCGGCGCCATCGAGACCAGTTCAGTGCGTGGCGTGTGCGCCGGATATGCGTCAGCGTGGGGCGGCCAACTGCCAGGAGTCGCCGGATTTCCGCCACCGTGAGCGGGGCGAGATCGCCGGAACCGATTCTGCGGCCCCCTTTTCCGTCCCCGCGGCGGCGGCCATGGCAGCGAGGAAGGCGTGGGCGAGCATGGCCAGGGTGATGTGCCGATACCAGCCCGGATACCGGCGAACTTCGTACTGATCCAGGCCGTACTCGTTCTTCGCGGCCTGGAAAGCCTCCTCGATCGCCCAGCGCGTCCCGGCGATCCGTACCAGTTCGGCGATGCCGGTGCCGGCTGGTGCATAGGCGAGGTAGTAGGCGATCTCGTCCGGGCGGGCCAGGCTGCGGCGGGCCAGCACCCACCGGTCGTGGGTGGGCGCATCGCCGTCGAAGTCATCGATCGCGGGCAGCCTCGCTGCCGCCCAGTCGTAGACGCGCGGCCCTTTCGCGCCCGCCCCGCAGGAGTGGCGTTCCCAGACGTCCTCGGGTGCCTGGGTGATGGCAAAGTCGATGCGGCCGATGGCGTGCACGTGCTGGGACTTCGGCACGGCCAGGACATAGCCGATGCTGGCCTCCTCCAGCAGGCGGCGCAGCCGCCACTCCTGGCCGTAGGCCGAGTCTGCGGTCACCCAGGCGATCGGCAGCGGCGAGGCCAGGGCCCGCATGATGATGGCCTTCGCGAGATCGCCTTTGGTGGCGAAGGCACGCTCGTCGGGAATCTTCGCCTCTGTGCAGCGGGCCGGATCAGAGGTCCAGGACTTCGGCAGACGCTGGACCAAGACGTTCACCGACCCAAGGCTCTGCGCGGCCATCGTCGACCGGCTCACCTTCAACGGCACCATCATCGAGACCGGCACCGAGTCCTACCGCCTCGCCCAGACCAAGGCGAAGCAACTGCAGACGAAGAAGTAGCCCCAAGGCCAGCCGGCCGGTGGGATCTTAATCCCTGTTGCCTCGGACCTGGCGGTCCAGGAACTCAATCAGCCGTGTTTCCGAACGTGCAAGCCTCTCCCGTTGTTCACCAGGAAGCGAAGCGAGGGCGTCGGCCAGGACCCGCTTTCGCGGGACGTGCACCATATTGCCGGAGTAGATACGGCAACTGGAACACCAGGCAAGTCCGATGCACCGCTCGAACATGGACGACTCGGGCGGATAGAAGCGGTACTGGTACGAGCGGACGGACGATCCGCAGGCGGCACAGATCCGACAGTCCCCGTCAAAGACCGTGTCCCAGGTCCCGACCTTGCGCCAGTGCTGCCGCCCGGCCGGTGCTCTTCAAGTCGTCATGCCCAGCATTCTCTCCCACAGCAAGTCGCCCAGCACAGCCGTCCCGGCGAAGCTGGGGCCGGAGCAGACCGGAACCGGGGGCCACTTCAAGCCGGAACAATCGCCGCACCAGCCCCAAAGCGGGGCCAGGTCGGGCCGGAAAAGCGGGGCCAGTTCCAGACCGTTAACGCCAAGAGATGGCCGACCAAGCGCTCATCACCGTGGGAAACGTGGATCAGCAGGTCGTGCAGCAGGCGCAGGCCGCCGTCGGGAAGTCGGGTGTCGTCGTCATCACGGGACTGGCGAGTTCGACGTTCGAGATCCACGCGGTGTCCGACTGGATCCTCCAACGCCAGGTGGAGATCCGCGGCTCCATCTACGGTTCCATGAACCCGCAGACGGACATCCCGCGGCTGCTGAAGCTGCACCGGGACGGCTATCTGCGGCTGGACGGGCTGGTGACCGCGACGTACCAGCTGGAGCAGGTGAACCAGGGGTACCAGGACCTGCGCGACGGCAAGAACATCCGCGGCATCCTCACCTTCGACTGAGAGCGACGGGCCCCGCCGGATCGGTCAGGGAACCACGCCCGCGCGGTTCCATTCCCTCGTCGGCCTGCGCGCACGAGGTTGACGGGACATGGGGTCGGCGGCGACGCCGGATGCTTCGGCGCGAGAGGAGTGAACGAGCCACCCGTTGAGGACGGGGCACCGGACGACGGACGTGACCGCGGCTCATCCGGCGGACCACACCGTGGAGGAGAACAACCCGCGTTCAGGTACTGGTTCTCGGCGGCGTGAGCGGTGCCTTCATCGGCAGCGTGATCGTGGCATGGGCGGGCTGCGCCCGGCGGCACCTTCCGTGGACCTGGGGCGATGTCACTGCCGTTTCAGTAACAGTAGCGCCATGTCGCATGGGCCTTGCGAGCCGTCCTCGAGCGGACTGGCCCGCAACTGAACGCTCTCGCCACGGCATCCGCGTCCCGAGCCGGCACATCCCGATCACGGCTGTCGCTCCGGCGCGACAGCGCCTTGTCTGCGGCGGCGCCCTGGGCGCCGCTCCCCTCTCAGCCCGAGCCTTTCGTCAAGGCGTCACGCCTCGCGGCCCGACCGCCAGCCACATCCCTTTTTTCGCACACTGCAAGATGAGAATGCCCGGATGGGCGCTGGGACCTCGGTGGATACCGGAGGATCCGCATTCGGGGCATTCAAGGTGGGGCAGAGCAGGCGGGACGGCTCGTTACCGGGTCCTCCGGTGTTGGCCGGGGCGCAGACACTGACCCATTGTTCTGGGGGTGCAAGAACACCTCGCTGACAGAGAAGAGTCGAACTTCGTCGTCCGGGCGGAAGGGCTTTACGTCGACCACAACGAAACGGCGCCGCTCGTGGTTCATCCGGCGAGGGGCTGTGCTGCCGGGCCGCGTCTGTCCAGTTGCGCCGGCAGAACGCGCTGTGGGCGACGGAAGACCAGTACGCACGTGTGACGCGTGCAGGTGTCGCCCTTCCGTCCCGGTCGGGCGTATCCGCCTCCAGCCGTGATGCCGATCACACGGAGATTTTCTCGCCGGCCGGTAAGAAGCGGGCCGCTGCTCACATTTCCAGGTATGAAAGCCGAGATGAGGGGGTGCCCGTGACACCTGCCGAGCGCTTCCACGATATCTACGAGGAGTGCTACCCGCGTGTCCTTGGCTACGCCACAAGCCTGGTGGGACGCCAGGTGGGAGAGGACATCACCAGCGAGACGTTCACCATCGCCTGGCGGCGGATCCACGACGACGTCCCGCATCCGACCCTGCCGTGGCTCATGGGAGTGACCCGCAACCTGGTGCGTGAGATGCGTCGCCGTGACGCTCTGCGCTACCTCCTCGCCGCTCAGGAGGCACAGCGCATCGCCGGTGGCGCTCAGGACCACGCCGGTGACGTGGCGGCGATGGTCGCCGACCGGCACATCGCGCTCCAGGCGCTCGCCGGTCTGCCCGAGAGCGACCGGGAGTTGCTGACCCTGATCGCCTGGCACGGCCTGAGCACGAAGGAAGCCGCGCACGTCCTGAAATGCACCAGCGCAGCACTGGCCGTCCGTCTTTACCGAGCGCGTCGGCGCCTGGAGAAGGCCTTGGAGGCGGCGCAGGCGCCCGACCCGTACGAACCGTCCGAGGCAGCGTCGACCCATGCCGCCGGCACCCCTCGACCGCACTGCGAAGGAGCACACGCATGAAGAACTCACAGGATCGATCGAAGCGACCCGACATCATGCAGGTGCTCTCGGACGCGCGGCCCGACGAACTGGATCCGGCCCGGTTGACCGACCCTGCGCGGCAACGGCAGGACTTCGTACGCATCGTCTCCGAACCCGCGAACAGCCGCGTGGCGCGCCGGTCGATGCGCTTCCGTCCGCTGGGGGCCGTCGCGCTCGTGGCGGCGGCGGCGTCCGTGGTGGTGTCCGTCAGCTCGTTCGACCGGCAGGCACCGGCCGACCAGTCCACCACACAACCGCCGGCCTCCGTCGGGGCGCAGGCGCCGGGTGCAGCCACGGACGTGCAGGTCGACGGACGTATCGAACTGCTCAGCGCGGCCAAGAAGGCGGAGGCCTCGCCCGCCGAGGGGGCGTATTGGCAGACCACCACGCTTTCGGGGAGCGTGGATCTCGCCGAGGTCAGTGGGCGGCTCTTCGCCGTGCGCAGCACGTCGACCGACTCCTGGTCGGTGGGTGTGCGGCCCGGCACGAAGAGTCTGATGGTCTCCAGTCTGGACTCCAGGACCGAACCCCGGACCGCGGCGGACAAGGCGGTGTGGCAGGCCGTGGGTTCGCCCCGCACGGTGCAGGCCGAGGTCGGGCAGTCGAGCGACACCCACTCGGTCGCCTTCACGATGGGCGCTGGGCGGCCGACAGTCATGCGGACGGACGTCGGCGGCAAGATCTACGCCGTCGGACCGGACAACGTCTCCTACAAGGCCCTGCGGGCCCTGCCCGCCACCAGCGACGGGTTGCGCCGTTACCTGGAGGGGCTGTACGCGCGGGGCAACGGCACGGAGGGCGCCGCGTCCGACCGCAGTGCTTGGATCCTGCGGCAGGCGGGCAACCTCGCCACGATGCCCGTCAAGCCCGGTGTCCGGGCGGCGGCGTACCGGGTGATGGCCGGTCTGCCCGGAGTCCGGGTAGTCGGTCATGTCACCGATCCGCTGGGGCGTGAAGGTGTGGGTGTCGAGTTCCCCGGCACGTACCGGACGGCGCTCGGGACGACGAAGCAGCGGCTCGTCATCGACTCCTCCACCGGTGACCTGCTCAGCGACGAACTCCGGCTCGTCGAGCCCTCGGCCAAGGCCAAGGCGACGGGTCTGAAGGCGGGTACCGTGGTCAACTACCAGGCCACCAGCCGTATGAGCTGGGGCGAGCGTCAGATCACCGTGCCGGAGAATGCCCACAGCTGATCCGAGCACACGTCAAGGCACACGCACTGCCGCGCAGTGATGCGCGGCCAGGGCCGGGCCGCGAGCTCCTTCGAGGGGCCGCGGCCGTGGCGACGCGACTGAAGCCTCCTCCCCCGTATTGCACTTCGCGGCACCATCCGGTCCAAGCGGCACCATCGGGGGCCGGCCAGCGCCGCCTGGTCCGTCCGGCACCACGAGCCCTCCGGGGCTCCTCTAACCTCCCGAGAAAGCCCATACCCATGCGCCTGCACAGGCCCTACCTTTCAGCAACCGCGGCGCTCGTCGTCGCTGCGCTGGGGATCACCGCGCACCACCTGACCGAGGGCGACGCCCATCCGGCCCACGTTCGGGCCGGGAGCACCGAACAATCCGCCACCACGGCGGCCGGCGAATCGGTACCCCCATCCGCCGCTCCGTCGGCGACGGTTCAATCACGGTCTCAACTCCCCTTCGAATTGCCGGGGCTTGGCCCGAAGACCCTGGCACACGTCCCGGCCGACACCCGCCAGGTCCTCGTCGTCACGGGAACCGCCAAGAACTCGGCATCCTCGCAGGCCGTGCTCTGGCAACGGGTCGACGGCGGCTGGCTTCGCGGAGAAGTGTGGGCCGCCCACAACGGCTACAAAGGCTGGACGGACAAGCACTACCTGGGCGATCTGCACAGCCCCATAGGGGTGTTCGGCCTCACCGACGCCGGCGGACGCCTGGCCGATCCCGGTACCAAGCTGCCCTACCACCAGTCCGGTGCCTTCTCGGTCAGCGGCACCGGCTTCGAAGGCGAAGCACTGGCCGGGTCCTTCGACTATATCGTCGCCCTCAACTACAACCGGCAGCCCGGAACATCACCGATGGACGGCACTAAGCCGCTGGGGGAGAGCCGCGGTGGAGGCATCTGGATCCACGTCGACCACGGCGGCCCCACCCATGCCTGCATCAGCCTCTCCAAGGCGCACATGAAGCAGTTGCTGCGCGCGCTCGATCCCGCGGACCATCCCGTCGCCGTCCTGGGCGACGCAGCATCGCTCGCCCACTGACCGTCCCACCGGGCGTACCGAGGGGGTCCGGCTCTGCAGTCAGCGTCGCCGCATTCGGTCCCGTTTGGGCTGGCGCGGCGGCTGATGAGCAGGAACGGGTGTAGCCCTCAGGGATGTGGGCCACTGCGGTGGGAGTGGCCGCGTGCGGGCACTGGAAGGCAAGCGGGCAGACGCGTTGTTTCGGGACCCTCTAGCACGGGCCTTCACCGCTGCGCCGGTTTGTGGCCCTCCTCGCCGACGCCCGATGACGAGGCCGCGCGACGCCGGCGGCTGACCGTGTCGTTCTCCATCGTCATCAGGACGAATTCCTCGACGACCTGTTGCAGCAGGCCCCCGCGGCCGGGGTCCGGCATTTTGTGCTGCTCAGCGCCGGCATGGACAGCCGGGCCTTCGGATGAACTGGCCCGAAGGTGCCCGGCTGTTCGAGGTCGACACGCCGCCCCGCTGGACTTCAAGGCGTCACAGTGCTGCGCCAGAAGCGGGCCGTCGCCCGCTGCGAGCGGATCACCGTAACGGTGGATCTGCAAAAGGACCGGCCCGCCGCGCCGGCCGCCGCGGGGCACGATCCGGCATTGCCGGCGGTACGGATCGCCGAAAGGACTACGGATCTATCTGCCCGAGCATGCGGTGGACCTGCTGCTGGCCCGGATCAGCGCGCGCTCGGCGGCAGGCAGTCGGATGGGCTGACGTGGGCTTGCGTGGTGTGATCGAGCGTTTCGGCGCGGACGCCGTGCCGGGATCAACTGCGTCCATGTGAGTCTCGGAGATGCCCGACGACCCGGTGGGCTGGCTGGCCGGGCACGGCTTGGAAGCCGACAGCCGCACCCTGCACGAGTGTGCTGCCGCCTACGACCGCCCGATCACCCCCCGCCGCGGCGCGAGGAACGGCCCGGCGGGGTGATCTCAGCGGTCCGCCGGTAGAGCACCGTCCAGTTATGAGGGGGCAGCACAGGGAGGAGGGACTGAAGCCTCCGATCCTTCCGGGACGGGTCGGCCCGGCCCCACGACGTGGGGTGCTGATGCGCGAAGCGAGGAGAGCCGGGGTGTCCGCCGAACCGGGGCTGGAGGAAGCCCTCGATATCCTGCGTGCCGAGCCGGCGGACGATCAACGCCATGGTCTTCGCCCGCGGCCACCACACCAGTTACGCCGACTGGGGCAACCACGGCGCCAAGCACTGGGCCTTCGACGACCTCCTGCCCTACTTCCAGCGCACCGAGACCGCCGTCAGCGGCGCCCCGTGGCGTGGCACAAGCGGTCCGCTGACCGTCGCCCCGACGGCCGAGCCCAACGAGGTCCTGCTCGCCTGCCTCGACGGCGCGATCGAGACGGGACAGCGCCGGGCAGACGACATCAGCGGCGGCCTGGAGGAGGGCTTTGCCCCGGTCGACCTGAACATCGTCGACGGCCGCCGGCAGAGCGCCGCGGACGCCTACCTCGCCCCAGCCCTCGGCCGCCCCAACCTTGAGGTCGTCACCGGGGCGACGGCCCACCGGCTGCTCTTCGACGGCCGACGCTGCACGGGAGTCGAATTCGGTGTCGACGGCCGTATCCTCACCGTGCGAGCCGCACGCGAGGTCGTCCTTACCGCCGGCACCATCGGCTCCGCCCACCTGCTGCTGCGCTCCGGCATCGGCCCCGAGTGGGAGCTGCGCAAGGCCGGTGTGGACCTCTTCCACGAGCTGCCGGGCGTGGGCCGCAACCTGCACGACCACCCGCTCGTCAACCTCGTCCACAGCGCCCGCCGTACGGTGCCCGAGCCGCGCGGCAACCACGGCGAGATCATCGGTCTGCTGCGCAGCACGCCCGAACTCGATGGTCCCGACCTGCAGATCATCTTCGTCGACGTCCCGTTCCCGAACCCGGTCGCCCCGGTGGAGAACGGCTTCACCATCGGGGTCTCACCACTCAAGCCGTTCAGCCGAGGCACCCTGCGGATCACCTCCGGCGACCCGTACGCGCGGCCGGTGCTCGACCCGGGCTACTTCACCGACGAGCGGGATGTCCGCGCCGCGCTGTCCGGGATCGAGACGGCGCGCGCGATCGCCCGGTCCGCGGCGCTGGCCCTCTGGGGTGCCGAGGAGGTCGCTCCGGGGCCGGACGTCACCGACGCCGAGACACTCGCCTGGTACGCCCGTACCTCCGTGGCGTCCTACTGCCACCCCGTCGGCACCTGTGCGCTGGGCGAGGACGAGGTATCCGTGGTGGACTCCGCGCTGCGGGTCCGGGGGTTGGAGGGGCTGCGTGTGGCGGACGGCTCTGTCATCCCGTCGATCCCGTCCAACAACACCAACGCGACCGTGTACGCCATCGCGGAGCGCGCCGCCGAGTTCGTCCGCGACGACGCCTGAAGCCATCCTCGCTAATACGTGTTCACACGTATTAGCGAGCGGACGGATGACACGCCCCTAGGAGCAACGATGACCGCCGCCTCCCCCACCACCGCCGACACACCGGGCACCGATGTCGGCGTTCTACTGCCCGTGGTCGTCCACTTCGACGACCTGGACTCGATGGGCCTGCTGCACAACGGTCACTATCAGGTACTGGTCGAGCGGGCATGGGGGTGGTTCTGGCGAGGCAAGGGCGTAGGCGGCACGAGCGGTCTCGAAGGGGACGGCTTCAACGTCGCCAAGACGTTCGACATCACCTACGACCGCCCCGTCGCGGAGGTCGGCAAGTACGCCGTACGCCTGTGGATGCGGCGCCTGGGCACCACCTCGGCCACCGCCGGTTACCGGGTGTGTTCCGACGGAAAGGTGACCTAGGCCCACGGCAGTCGTACGGTCGTCCGCCTCGACCGCGCCACCATGAGGCCCACTCCGGGTCCCGGAGATCGCCCGTACCCTCGGCCTGCCGGAAGGCGAGGACCACCATGCTGGATGAGTCGACGAATGTCTGGCTGCGCGGCCTGCTCGACCGTCACGAGGCCGTGGCCGGGACGGTCCACGTGGCGCGTGACGACCTGTTGCACATCACTGCCGCGCACAACATCCCGCCCAGGGTCCAGGAGATCACCGCGCGCATACCGCTCGGCAAGGGCATAGCGGGCCTCGCCTGGGAGCAGGGCCGGCCGATCCAGACCTGCAATCTCAAGGAGGACGACAGCGGCGCGGTCAAGCCGGGGGCCAGGGCCGTGGACGGCAAGGCCGCCGTCGCGTTGCCCGTGCGCGGCACGCACGGCACAGTGCGGGCTGTCGTCGGTCTTGCCTGGCTTGATGAACGCGAACTGACCGAGGGCGAGTTGGCGAAGCTTGACGACGATGCGGAGTCGCTGCCCGCCACGGCGGTCCGCGTCCCGCAGCCCCGACAGTCAAACGACTGATCCCGGGCATGACGGCGGCTTCCACACTGATGGCACAGGCGACTATCTGGAAAGGAACCGCACACCCATGACGGTCGTCAACAGCCCACTGCCGGACCAGGAACGCGAGATCGCGGGCAGCGCCCTCCAGGCGACCCTGGTGGATCTGCTCGACCTGTCCCTGGTGGCCAAGCAGGCGCACTGGAACCTGTACGGGCCGCGCTTCCGCTCCATCCACCTGCAGCTCGACGAGGTGGTCACCACCGCGCGCGAGTACGCCGACACGGTGGCCGAGCGTGCCGCCGCGCTCGGCGTCAGTCCGGACGGACGGGCCGGCACCATCGCCGCCACCAGCGGACTGCCCGCGTTCGCGGCGGGCTGGACGAAGGACGTGGACGCCGTGGAGGCCCTGGTCGAGGCGTTCTCCGCCGTGATCGGGCGGGTGCGGGAACGCATCGAGGCGACCGGTCCGGCGGACGCCGTGACGCAGGATCTGCTGATCTGCCTGACCGCCGACCTGGAGAAGCAGAGCTGGATGTTCCAGGCCGAGAACCGGGGTTGAGGTCGCTGCCTGAAGCTCTCGGGGGACGGTTCTGTACGACGGGGCCGCCCCCGCTGTACGTGTGTCAGGCCCGTCTACGTGCCCGCAGGGCGGCTGCCTTGACGCGGTTTCCGCAGGAACGCATCGCGCACCACTCCCGGCGGCGGCCCCGGGAGCGGTCGAGGTAGACGTGGGTGCAGTCGGGGCGCCCGCACTCGCGCAACAGCGTGGCTTCGTTCCCGGGCTGGACGTCGCGGACCAGCTGTGGGTGGCCCGCTGGCCGCTCTACCGCACCGCCGAGGACTTCGGCATCTTCGCCACCCTGGACCCCAAGCCGGTCAAGGGCGACTGGAACGGCACCGGCGCGCACACCAACTTCTCCACCAAGGCGATGCGCGAGGGCTACGACGCCATCATCGAGGCGTGCGAGGCGCTCGGCCGCGATGACAAGCCCGCCGAGCACATCCGCCAGTACGGCTCCGGCGTCGAGTACCGGCTGACGGGCCTCCACGAGACCTCGCACTTCAGCGAGTTCAGCTACGGCGTGTCGAACCGGGGCGCCTCCGTGCGCATCCCCTTCCAGGTCGAGATCGACAAGAAGGGATACATCGAGGACCGGCGCCCCAACGCCAACGTCGACCCGTACGTCGTCACCCGGCTGATGGTCGACACCTGCTGCACGGCCCTGGCCGACGCCGGTCTCGTCTGACCGGCGCCGACCGGGCCGCTCTCACTCAGAGGACGCGGCCGAACAGGGCCAGCAGCTCCGTCCAGTGCCGCTCGGCCGCCTGCGGGTTGTAGGCGGCCGTGTCGGACTGGGTGTAGCCGTGATGGGCGCCCTCGTAGACCTCGCACCGGTGCCTGACCCCCGCGTCGGCGAGCGCCTTCTCCAGTCTGCGGACCTGCTCCTCGGGCATCGAGGGGTCCTCGTCGGCGTGCGCGAAGTACAGCTCGGCGGTGATCCGGTCGGCCAGCAGATGCGGGCTGTCCGGTGCCTCGCTCGCCAGCCAGCCGCCGTGGAAACCGGCCGCCGCGGCGACCCGGTCCGGGTGGGTGCCAGCCGTGTACAGCGCGAGCCGCGCCCCCATGCAGTACCCGGTGATGCCCACCGGCCCGGTCGCGACCAGCGGCGACTGCGCGAACCACCCCAGGTAAGCCTCGGCATCACGCTCCGTCAGCTCCGGGGTGAGCGCCTCCATCAGCGGCACGACCTTCCCCACGATGTCCGGCCGGGCCTCCATGTCGATGAACTCGGGCAGCTCCACGACCGGGATACGCCCGTGCCGGTAGAAGACGTTCGGGACGAGCACGGTGTAGCCGGCGGCCGCCAGCCGGTCGGCCATGGCCGTCAGATGCGGGCGCACCCCGAATGCGTCCTGGTACATGAGCACACCCGGGTGGGCCTGCCCGTCGTCGGGGTGTGTGAGATAGGCGTCGGCGATGCCGTCCGCGGTGGCGATGTCCACAAAGGTTCCGGTCACGGTGTTCATAGGTGAGCCTCTCCGAGCTGGGTCTTCCCTCACACGTCGTCAACACCTGTGCCCCGGCCCCGATTCCCGGTGAGGGTGACAATTTGGGTACGTGTGCATTGCGCGTAGACTCACATGCGTCATTTCACATGTGTGGCCAGCAGCCGAATCCGGCCCGCTCACATGCGGCCGTCGTCCCCGCGGGAGCAATACGGTGACCGAACACGACCCTGACACCGTGTCGTCTCCCACGGTCTCGCGGGCCGGCGACCGCATTCACCTCGTACACCACGGGAACCGGCCGCCGCACTGGCTCACCGAGCTCGCCGGGCGGCTCTCCCCTGTCCGCCCGGGCGAGGCCGTCGTAGTGGTCGGCGCGCCCCTGCACGAGGACAGTGCCGAGGCGTTGTGCGCGTGGCTGGCGCCGAGCCTGGACTCGGTCGCGGACGCGTAGGTGCGGCAGCTGACGCTGGTGATGTCCGCGGGCGCCCATGAGAGCGGGGGACGCCCATCGGCGGCCACGCTGATCTGCGAACGGTGGGGGCTGGACGTACTGGCGGCGGCCGGCACCGCGCTCGTCACCGCCGACGGCACCCTGTTCTCCCCGGACCTGCCGGGCGCCTCCGGCGGCTGGTGGCACTTCTCCCCCGGCACGGACGCCCGGCGGGTGAGCAGCCATCTGCCGCTCCCGGACTGGGAGATGGCCGTGCGGCGACTGGGCCGGCAGACAGTGGCCGGTCATGTGGTCGAGCCCGTTCCGGCCGACCTCGCCGTCCGGCCCGCGGGCCCGGCGCCCGTCACCGCCCACACCCGGCCGCACACGATCCCACCGGAGCGCGACCGGCCGCAGCTGATCCTCTCCTCCGCTCAGGTGCCCGCCGCCGTCCTCGCCGTGGTGATGGCCGCCCTGCCCGAACCCGGCGCGCGGCGCTCCGGTTGCTGTCGCTGGACGGGCAGCCGCTGCTGCGGCTCGGGGAGGAACTGGCGGACCTGCTGGACAGCGACGTCCATGTGGCCGTGGGCGCCCCGGTGGCGGCCCCGGCCGGCGCCTCGGCGGGCGACGCGGCGGTGGAGCTGTGGATGACCGACTCCCGCGGCCGACCGTCGTGGCGCCCCTTCGCCCGCACCGTGGTCTGCTCCCCGGTCAACCGGATGGGCGACCCCGCCGAGATCGCCGAAGCCATCGCCTGGCTCGCCTCGCCGGCCGCGTCCTTCGTCACCGGAACCGTCCTGCACGTCGATGGCGGCTCCAAGGCCCAGTAAGGGCCCCGCCGCCTGTCGGCCCGAACCGCCGCCGGCCGGCGGCGGTTGAGCGGGGTGGGTGGATCAGGCGGCGGGGACGGACTCCTCGGCGACGGCGGCACTTGAAGTGGGAGCGGCCTGGTGGTCCTTGCGGGACGGCTTGAGGAAGAGCGCGAGCAGGATGCCGACGGCGAGGGTCGGGGCGATCCAGAGGTAGCCGGTGGCGGTCGCGTGGGCGAAGGCACTCAGGGCGGTGTCGCGCAGGGCGGCGGGCAGCTGGCCGATGGTGTCGGGGCGGGCGGAGTCGAAGCCGCCTGCGGTGGGCAGGGCGTGGGTGCGGTCGGCGAAGCCGGTGTTGAGGAGGGTACCGAAGACGGCGACTCCGAAGGCCGCGCCGATGGAGCGGGCGAAGGTGACCACGGCGCTGGCGGCGCCGAGATCGGCGGCGGGCACGCTGTTCTGGACGGTGGTCAGGACGACCATCGGGACCATGCCGATGCCGACGCCGGTGATCAGGAAGTAGACGCTCAGCACGAGGGTGTTGGTGGCGGCGCCAATGGTGCCGAGCAGGAGCAGTCCGGCGAGGTTGGCGACCAGGCCGCCGAGCAGAATCTTCCGCAGCAGCTCGACGCGTGCGGCCCAGCGTCCGGCCAAAGACTGGCTGACGACCAGACCGGCGACCAGCGGCAGCATGTAGATGCCGGACAGGGTGGCCGAGACGCCGTGGACGATCTGCAGGTAGGTCGGTAGGTAGACCAGTACGGAGAACATCGCGGCGTTGGCGAAGAACGCGATCAGCGAGGAGAACACCACGGTCCGGGAGCCGAGCATCGCCGGTGGCAGGACCGGGGCGGCGGCGCGGCGCTCGACGGGGACCAGGAGCACGGCCAGCGCGACGGTGGCGACGATCAGGCCGACGATGGCCGGTGAGCCCCAGCCCCAGCGCTCACCGAAGGAGGTGACCAGGACCAGGCCGGTGGCGATCGCGGCCAGCAGGGTCGCGCCGAGGTAGTCGATGCGGGCCTTCGCGCCTCGGGTGGCCGAAGGCAGGGCACGGGCAGCGATGGTCAGGGCGACGATGCCGACGGGCAGGTTGACCAGGAACGCCCACCGCCAGGAGAGCTGGTCGGTGAAGACGCCGCCCAGCAGGGGGCCGACGATGCTGGCGACGCCGTAGACCGAGCCGAACATGCCCTGATAGCGGCCGCGTTCGCTCGGGGAGACGATGTCGCCGACGAGGGCGAAGGTCAGCACGATCATGCCGCCGCCTCCCACGCCCTGGAGGACGCGGGCGCCGATCAGCTCGGGCGGGTTCTGGGCCAGGCCGCAGGCCACCGAGGCGATCAGGAAGACGGTGGTCGAGGCGAGATAGAGCGGCTTGCGGCCGAACATGTCGCCGAGCTTGCCCCACAGCGGGGTGACGGCGGTCGACGCGAGCAGGTATGCGGCGCTGACCCAGGCGATGTCGTCGAACCCGTTCAGGTCCTCCGCTATCCGGGGCAGCGCGGTGGAGACGATTGTCTGGTCCAGAGCCGCGAGCAGGACGGCCAGGATCAGCGCACTCATCGCGGCGGCGACACCATCCGCCTTGGGCGATGAGGACTCAGATGCGTTCGACATGGAAGGTGCCTTTCTCGAAATGAAACAGGTAGATGGCGGTACATCTCTTATCTGTCACTTCGCTGTAGCACTTATGGCCCAGGGTTCTACTCCCGAGAGGCGTTAGATGTCTCAGGGATCACATTCCGGCACTAGACCCGGGCCGGTGAGAGCCGACGCAGCACGCAATCTGGAAGCCGTCCTGACCACCGGGGCACGCATGCTCGCCGCCGACCCCGGCGCCAGCATCGCGGGCATCGCCGCCGAGGCAGGTGTCGACCGGCGTACGGTCTACCGGCGCTTCGCCAACCGCGAGGACCTGCTCGCGGCCATCTACGAATCCCGCCTCACGGCCATCGAGCACGCCATCGAGGACGCGCGACTGCGTGAGGCCCCCGTCGCCGTCGCCCTGCACCGCTACGTCGAGCACCAGGATCATCAACCGGCTGCGCTGGCACCTGCACGAGATCGACCCCAGCCTGGACCCGCCAGCCCGCTGCCTCATCCGCACCAAACACCCCCAGGCGCTCGCCAAGGAGCCGGCCACCCAGGACGGAACCGTGGCCCGCCTGGCCCGCTGCCTGCTGGAGCAGTGCTGCCGGCTCACCGCCGAGATCCGCTCCTTCGAAGCGGACATCAGTGCCCTCGTCACCGACGCAGCGCCCAGCCTGCTGGCTATCCCCGACTGCGGCATTCTCAATGCGGCGAAGATCCTCGCAGAGACGGCCGACATCCGTCGGTTCCGGTCCAAGAGCGCCTACGCCCGCCACAACGGCACCGCACCGCTCCCCGTATGGTCGGGCAACCGCACACGCCATCGACTCTGCCGGACGGGCAATCGCCAACTCAACGCAGCCCTGCACCGGATCGCCGTCACGCAGGCGCACTATCACCCAGACGCCCGCACCTACCTACAGCGCCGACGAGAGGCCGGGAACACCAACACCGAAGCCGTTCGCGCCCTCCGGCGCCGTCTGTCGGACGTGGTCTACCGAGCCCTCCTCCGCGACGCCCAGACCAGCACCGAGCAAGCTGACCTCACGCAGGCCGCCTGATTGACATAGGAGCCATAGGACGCAACCCGCCCGCTTGCACCTCTCCGCTGGCCACGAGGGCAGCCTTCCACGGGCGAATCTGGGGAGGACCGGCGCTACGGGGAAGTGGGTGGGGAGGATCGACTACATAAGCTGCTGTGCGCCGGCGCAGGACGTCGGCGGAGTCGACTTCCTGTGTGCGCGCTTGTCCCTCGTCAGGACGGGTAGACGATCGAGCCCAGCGGTGGGCAGGGGATCAGCATGGTGCCGATGCCCGGGCGTTCGACGAAGGCCCGGGCTGCGGCGGCCTGTTCGCGTCGGGTGTCCAGATCGTCGGCGTGCCAGGCGTCGTGCCTGGCACGGGTGTAGTCCCACGAGTCGTCGATGAGGCTGAGGCTGACGTTGCCGGCGCTGCGCTGGAAGTCCGCCTTCACGGCGGCCTGTCGCAGTGCGGTCTGCGTGGCGGCGAGGTCGAGGCGGGTGATCAGCACGCCGGGGGTGTTCGGCTCGCGGGTCGGCATGGGGGCCTGCGGGAGCAGCGAGACCCCGGTGTCGAGGCGGCCGATGTTGTCGACGGTCGCCTGCTGGGCCTCCCTCGCCATGATCTGTATCTCCCGGTGCAGCCAGAAGAACTCGTCGAGGTCGGCCGGGGTGACGCGCATCCGCTCGTACAGGGCCTGGAACCGGGGGTCGTGGTGCAGCGGGCGCACGAGCGGCATGTGGAACGCCACGCAGTCGTTGAACCCGTTCGCCACGGCGGCGTCGAAGTGGAGGAGGCCCTGATCCACCTGCCCCTGTGCAATGGCCAGACCGCCGAGGCCCGAGTGGCCCGACGCGACGAGCCACCTGCCGTCGCGGCCGAGCGCCGAGGCGCGCACGACGATGTCGTGGAGGCCGGCGACGACGTCGACGCCCCGCGGGGTGAGGCCATGGGTCATGACCGCCACCTGAAGATCGTGCACGCGGGCGGTCAGTGACGTGACGGTGTCGGCCATGGATCTCCTCGATGGTGGTGAGGGTGGCAGGTGCTCAGGCTCGGGCCAGCCAGCCTTCTTCAAGACCGTCAAGGACGAACCCGTTGTCGAAGCGCACCCGGTAGGTCGTCCGAGCGCCCGCTCCGGCGTTGACCGCTCCCACCCGGGCGACGTTCTGGCGGAGGTCATCGATCAGGCTCGCCGCGAACGCGTCGAACCGATGGCCGCGACTTTGCTGATCGAAGCTCGCGAGGTAGTCCTGGCCCGCGCGGCCGGCTTCCGTGGTCGAGCCCATGACCGTTCCCGCCAGGCCCTCGGCGAGGAACAGCGGACCGGGGACGCCGCCGCTGGTCGCGGTGTCACCTGCGGTGACCTGCGCATCCCTGGTCAGCGTGACCCTCGTGCCGGCCTCGTACGGCATGGGCGCCCCCTGTTGTTCGATCTTGGACTCGCAAGCGTAGTCGAATTACCTTGGGGAGAAACGGTGTTCGACGAAGCTCGGGAGCTTCACGGTCAGCAGACCGGGACGGGGGTGCCGCGCAGGAGGAGCGGGCGGGCGGCGCCGTGTTCCCAGGCGTGCCAGGCATCGTGGACGCGGCCGGCGTCGTCGGACTGCATGACGGTGTCGAGCAGATGGCGGGGGATCCAGTGCAGGGACCGGATGTCCGGCGGCAGGCGGTGGAGGTTCATGGTCCTGGCCTGCCGTGTGGTCACGACACCGCCGACGTAGACGAGGTTGAGCGCCTCAGGGGGACCGCGCCTTGTAGCTGAAAGGCCGCTGCGGCTGAGCCCGTAGGCTGCGGAGCATGGCGAGATTCGATGAGGTCATGGCGACGTTCTGGGGGGACGGCGACTACGGCGTCCAACAGGCGCTGACGGACGAGATGGTCCGGGAGGCCGAGCGCGTGCTCGGCGTGTCTCTGCCCTCGGCTCTGCTTGACCTTCTGCGGGTTCAGAACGGCGGCGTCGTGTCCGCTGATCACGATGCGTTTCCCACCAGCCGACGAACCTCGTGGAGTGAAGACCACATTCCCTTTGACGACCTGATGGGCATCGGCCGACGCGGCGGGACGACTTCGTTGCTCGACACGCCATACCTGGTCGAGGAGTGGGGTATGCCAGCACCTCTTGTGCTGCTTTCCGGCGATGGGCACTCCTGGATCGGGCTTGACTACCGCGCCTGCGGGCGGGACGGCGAGCCCTCGGTCGCATGGTTCGAGACCGACTTCAACACGGAGCTCGTCCTGGCTGCGGATTTTCGTTCGTTCGTCGAGGGCCTCACTGCGGCCAGCGCGTTCGGTGACGGCTGTACTGGCACCCCTGCGTCGGCTTGAGGATCGTGAGGCCGTCCGGGCGATCACGACTTGGCCGTCCTGAGCACGCGGGGCAGGTGGACGTGGAGGTGCTCGACTTCGACTTCACGGCCGCTCTCACGAAGTGCTCGTGCAAGGAGTTCTGTAAGTCCGCTGGCCCTTTTCCGGACCAAGGAATTGATCAGGAGATGGTCATGCTTCCGGCGCGGGCTATCAGGTACGCGGCCCGCTCGTACGACAGCCGACCGTGCCCGGAGTGAGGCAGAGGCCGACATCTCAAGAGTGCGAGGTCATGTGGCCGAAGCAGTTGACCCTGCCGCAGGGGCGACCTCTCAGTATGGCGGGCATGACTACGAGAACCAGTGAGCGGGGGGCGAGTTTGGAGGCGTCGTCGCGGCGGACGACGGCGGGGCCGAGCCCGAGCTGGGTGAAGAAGCGGTCCAGGGCGATGAGGTGGGCGTTGACGGTGTTCGCGGCGCGGCCGAGGACGGACTTCATGTGGGTCTTGTAGTCGCGGACGGCGAAGTCGCGGTCGTGGGCGTTGGCGAGCGGGTCGCCGTCCAGTCCGCTGCCCTCCAGCCAGACCAGGAAGGTCCGGACGCGGGAGTCATAGGCGCGGCGGGTGTCGCCGTCCAGCGGCGCCCGCGGCGTGAAAATCCGGCTGGCCCGCCGGATCGTGGAGGTGCTGCCGCCGCGACGGTTATCTGGGGGTTGTCAACCGTTCTAGCTGGTGAGCGCCTTGCAGGCCGTTAAGACACGTTGCATATGTCGGCGATATGCCGTGCTGCTTAGGCTTCAGGGATGCGCGTGCTGATCGTGGAGGACGAGCCCTACCTGGCCGAAGCCGTCCGTGACGGTCTCCGGCTGGAAGCGATCGCTGCCGACATCGCCAGCGACGGCAACACCGCCCTGGAACTGCTCAGCATCAACTCCTACGACCTCGCGGTCCTCGACCGCGACATCCCCGGCCCCTCCGGCGACGAGATCGCCCGACGAATCGTCGCCTCCGGCAGCGGCATCCCGATCCTCATGCTCACCGCTGCCGACCGGATCGACGACAAGGCGTCCGGGTTCGAGCTCGGCGCCGATGACTACCTCACGAAGCCGTTCGAGCTCCGGGAGCTCGTCATGCGGCTGCGGGCGCTGGACCGCAGACGCGTGCACGCCCGACCCCCGGTCAGCGAGATCGCAGGCCTGCGGCTGGACCCCTTCCGCCGGGAGGTCTTCCGCGACGGACGCTACGTCGCGCTCACCCGGAAGCAGTTCGCCGTGCTCGAAGTCCTCGTCGCCGCCGAAGGCGGTGTCGTCAGCGCCGAAGAACTCTTGGAGCGGGCCTGGGACGCCAACGCCGACCCCTTCACCAACGCCGTCCGCATCACCGTCTCCGCCCTGCGCAAACGACTCGGCGAACCACGGCTCATCGCCACGGTGTCCGGCGTCGGCTACCGAATCGACACCGGCTTGGACACCACCCACCCTGGCAGCACTCATGAATAGGCGCCCAGGGCTCAGCGCCCGCCTGAAACTCACCATCAGCTACGCCGGATTCCTCCTCATCGCCGGCACTCTCCTGCTGGCCGTGGTATGGGTGTTCCTGCTGCGCTACGTACCCGACAGCCCCCAGGGCCTCCTCGGGGTCGCACCCAACCGCTACCTCCTCGTGCGGATGTTCGCCCCCGCCGCGGCCATAGCACTGGCCTTCCTGCTGGTGTTCGGCCTCCTGGGAGGATGGATCCTCGCCGGCCGGATGCTCGCACCACTCACACGGATCGCAGACGCGGCACGGATGGCCGCGAACGGATCACTGTCCCACCGGGTCCGCATGCAAGGTCCCAAAGACGAATTCCGCGAACTCGCCGACGTGTTCGACATCATGCTCGAACAACTCGAATCGCACGTTACCGAACAGCAACGATTCGCCGCGAACGCCTCCCACGAACTGCGCACCCCGCTGGCGATCTCGCAGACACTCCTCGACCTCGCCCGCAACGATCCCACGCGGGACCAGGGCGAACTCATCGAACGCCTCCACACCGTGAACACGCGGGCGATCGACCTCACCGAGGCACTCCTGCTACTCAGCCGCGTCGACCGCAAGAGCTTCACCCGCGAGCCCGTCGACCTGTCCCTCATCGCCGAAGAAGCCACCGAAACGATGCTTCCCCTCGCCGAAAAACGCCAGATCACGCTCGACGTCACCGGAGAGAAGGCACAGACCCTCGGCTCCGCGGCGCTCATTCTGCGGATGGTGACCAACCTCGTCCAGAACGCCATCGTCCACAACTTCCCCTCCGGCGGCACCGTCACAGTTCACACCGAATCGCAGCACGACGTGAGCGTGTTGCGGGTCGAGAACACCGGCCCTCCGCTCCTACCGGAACTGGTACCGACCCTCACCGAACCCTTCCAACGCGGAACTGAACGCATACGCACCGACGAGCATGCCGGCGTCGGCCTCGGGCTGGCCATCGTGCACAGCATCGTCCAAGGACACGACGGGACCCTCGAACTCACACCCCGCCCCACCGGCGGACTCCTCGTCACGATCCGACTTCCCGGCACGCCGCAGGCATCGGCCCCGAGCGAGGCCCATCAGTGTCCTGCACCAGGAGCTGCCTGCCCTTGAGCTTTGCCCTGGCGCTGCTTTGCCAGGGCCATGCCCTCACGGATGCGCAGGCGCCCTGGGTAGGCCTCGAACTCAGCAGCCGTGGCAAGGGGTTGTCAGAGCACGCGTCCGAACGGCCCGCCGACTCCTTCTGGATGCTCGGCGGTGCGGTGTTCACCGACGAGTCGTCCAGCCCCTGCCGTAGCCGGGCTGCCGCGATCACCAGCGGCAGGACCATCTCACTGCCCGCTTGCGCCGGTTCCTTGATGCCGGGCATTCGGTGTGTCGCGAGCGTATCGAAAATCGCATACGCCGCCGCATCAGTCCTCCGTCTTCAGTGGAGGCACGGACCACATGGGCGGTGATCGGCTGCCGATAGCGGTCGCCGTCAGGCCTGCAACGGTCGGTTTGTCGATCAGGAAAGGACCGTGATCATGGACTCGGATTTCGTACGTGGTATCAATCGGCGGCGGCTGCTCGGGGGCGGGTTGGCGGCCGTCGGCGTGGTGGCGGCCGGAGCGCCGCTGGTGGGCGCCCAACCCGGCCACGCCGACCCGGCCCCAACCGACTCCGACACCCCACCGGACACCCGTCCCGGCGGAGCCTACGACCGGTACGTGGCGAAGTTGGCCGCCGAGGGGAAGTTCTCCGGCGTGGTGCTGTTGTCGCACCGGGGCCGGACGGTGCTGTCCCGCAGCTACGGCATGGCCGACAATGAGAAGGGGATCCGCAACAGCGAGGGCGTCGCGTTCAGCCTCAGCTCGGCGGGCAAGCCGTTCGGCGCGGTGGCCATCTTGCAGCTGGCACAGCAGGGCGAGCTGAGCCTGTCGGACACGGTGGGCACCCACCTGAAGGGCTTCGCCAAGGACATCGCCGAGCAGGTGACCATCCACCACCTGCTCTCCGGCACCTCCGGGCTGAGCACCCCGGATGAGGACGTGCAACGCATCTTCCAGAGCCGGGAGGAGGTGCACGAGTACTACGAGCAGTGGGTCCGGCAGTCCAAGCTGGTGGCTGCCCCCGGCACCCGCACCAGCCACTCCGGCGCCGATGTCGGCATCCCCGCGTTGATTGTGGAGGCCGTGAGCGGCAAGACGTACTGGGACTACGTGCGGGAGAACATCTTCGGGCGCTGCGGCATGACCGGCTCGGCGTTCTACACGAGGCCGCAGTGGCTCACCGACGAGCACATCGCGCACCCGTACATGACGCTGGCCGACGGCAGCCAGGTGGACGCGGTCCGCAACCTGGACAAGGGCAGCCCGTCCCCGGACGTACTAGGCAAGAACCCGGGCCGCAGCTTCATCGATGCTCCCGGGGACGGCGGCTTCGTCACCGCGCCGGATCTGGTCCGGTTCGCGCGCGCGCTGGGCGACGGCACGGTGCTGGACCGGCCCTGGGCCGAGTTGCTCACCGGGGCCAAAATCCCCCACAGCGGTTCGTCGTTCGGGGCCTACGACATGCCGGTCCATATCGTCAACGGCCAGTGGGTGTTCGGGCGCGGCGGTGGCAACCCCGGTGTCAGCGCCAACTGGAACATCTACCCGTACACCGGCTGGGTCGGCGTAGTCCTCGGCAACTGCGACGGCCTGCCGCTGCAGGAGATCACCGAGCGGGAGATGCAGGCCATCACCGGGGCTTCGCCCGGCGACGGGAATGGTGGCTGAAACGGTCCGGCGGCAGACACGGAGAGAAGGGATCTCCTCCAGCCCGGTCTGCCGGGCACGCGCAGGGCGCCATCGGCGGACGCTGACACCGCCCGTTGGCCCTGAGGAACTCCAACGGACAACCGTCACATCTGTTGGGACATCGAAGAAATCGCTCTGACCTGCGGGGAGATTTCGCGGTCGGACGCAAGCGGAGGTAGCGTGATCATCAAGGGGTGGCACGGCTGGTTCGGTACGTTCACTGGCGTGGCAATCATCACGGTGGCCGTACTGCCGTTGGCTGCGCTGGCGGTGTGGGCTCCAGCAGCCCGGCGACGTGCCACCGGCACCACGCCGGCGGGGGCGTGGCGCACGTCGCCGGCCGAGGTCGGCATCGTCTACGGAACGGTGCCGTGGGTATGGGTGATCATGTTGCCGGGCGGCCGGGCCGGCACCGCCCCCGCTCGGGTGAGCCTGATACCGCTGCGTGACCTGTCTCACATCCTCGCAGCCGGGTCGGCGACGGCGACGGGCCAGGTCGTCGGCAACCTGCTGGTGTTCGCGGCGCTGGGGCTCTTCGCCCCGCTGCGGTTCGCGGCGCTGGCGTCGGTACCGCGGATCCTGGCGCTCGCGGCGGGCTGCTCGGTCCTGGTCGAGACCGCGCAGTACGTCCTGCGGCTGGACCGGGTGTCCTCTGTGGACGACGTACTGCTCAACACCGCCGGCGCCGGGCTGGCCGCGCTGGCGTCACGCCGCTGGTGGCGCGCTACGGCCAGAGGGTCGTCAGACCGACCTCGATCGGCCCCGGTACGGGGCTCCACCACCCCGCTCACGGAACCGGAGCCGTGTAGCGACACTCTAGTAGGGCTCCGTTAGGTCTGCCTAGCGGTCCTGTTTAGGGGCACGTTAGGGGTGTGGATGCACATGAAGTGAATCGTGTTCGGGCCGAATTGGCGTTGTTCGTGGCCGATGTGTTCGCGTCGGTGCCGCGCAAGGATCAGCGGGCGAAGGGTGACTGCTATCTGCGCGGGCTGATGCTGGACGGCCGGCGTAAGTCGATCCAGCCGATGGCGGAGCGGCTGCCGGATGGCAACGAGCAGAACCTGCAGCAGTTCGTGAACCAGTCGACCTGGGATCCGGTGCCGGTGCGGCGGCGGATCGCCCAGCGGATGGTGCCGCTGATCGGGCCGGATGCCTGGGCGGTCGATGATGTGTCCTTCCCGAAGGACGGGAAGATGTCGGTGGCTGTCGCGCGCCAGTAATGCGGGGCGCTGGGCAAGCGGGCCAACTGCCAGGTCGCGGTGAGCGTGCACGCGGTCTGCGATACCGCGTCCAGTCCGCTGCAGTGGCGCACGTTCGTGCCCCAGGAGTGGGCGGACGATCCGGAACGGCGGCACACGACCGGGATACCGCAGGAGGTCGGGCACCGGGAGAAGTGGCGCCTGGCCCTGGACAGTATCGATGAGCTGGCCGGGTGGGGGCTGGTGCCGCCGGTGGTGGTGGCCGACGCCGGCTACGGGCAGAACGCCGACTTCCGCGACGGCCTGGACAGCCGGGGCATCGGCTATGTCGTCGCGGTCCGCTCTGATGTGACCGTCCACCCGCACCACGCCGAGCCGGTCGCGCCGCCCTGATGTGGCAACGGTCCCAAGCCGCAGCCCCGCTACCGGGACAAGCCGACCCCGGTGGCCGCACTGGCGGCCGGCCACGGACGGCAGGCGTTCACCGAGGTCACCTGGCGGGAAGGCTCCCGCGGACCGATGCGCTCGCACTTCCTGGCGCTGCGGGTGCGGCCGGCCGGCGTCCGCGCCCGTCGTCTGGCCCGGGCCGCCGCCACCGCCGAACACGGCCGCTGGGACGGTGTCCTGCCCGAGGTCACGCTGCTGGTCGAATGACCCGAAGGCACCGAAGCGCCCACCGACTACTGGCTGTCCAACCTGCCTGCCGAGATCACGCCGGCCGAACTGGTCCGCCTGGCCAAGATCCGCTGGCGCATCGAGCACAACTACCGCGAACTCAAGCACGGCCTCGGCCTGGACCACTTCGAAGGCCGCTCCTGGAACGGGTGGCATCACCACGTCACCCTCGTCACCGCCGCCCACGCGTTCCTCACCGGACAGCGGCCGGCCCCAAAAGCCGATGGGTGCGGATCCTTTGAAGTGACGGTCAGGATCAAGCGGTGAGGGTGTAGCCCTGCTGGTCGGGCCTGCGATAGAGGCGTTGGAGTTCGCGGGCTGTGTGGAAGGTCCAGTAGTCCTCGAAGTCGCCGTTCGTGATCAGTGCGCGGAGTTGGAGGACGGCTTCGGCGCCGTCGAGTCCCCAACGGGCGCCGGTGATGTCCAGGCGGTCGCCGATCAGTTGCCGACACGCGCCTTCGACGGCGCCGGTGGCGATCGGCCAGCCGGCCGCGAGGGCGGTGTCGTAGTGAAGCTGGTCGAGGTGACCGGTGAGGTAGCGGGCGCAGGTGGTGACGGCGTCGCAGCGGGTGGCGGGAAGCTGTTCGGCTGCGGCTTGGGCGGTCATCTCGGTGGCTGTGCGGCCGGCTTGTCCGGCGAGGATCGCGCTGAGTTTGTCCGCAGCCCAGGTCTCGGCCTCGCGGCTGCCGACCGGGTAGAAGGCGTGCGCGGCCGTCCAGCAGTGTTCGGCGACATGAGCGAAGTCGAGCAGGATGTTCAGGTGGATGCCCCGGCGGGTGGCTTCGTCCTGGATCAGGTCGAGTTGATGGCGGGCGCCGTCGACGAGCACGATCCAGTCCCGCAGACATTGCGGGTCACGGGAGGCGGCCTGCGCGAAGGCGTCGGCGACGACCTGTTCCGGAGGACGGATCACCGAGGCAGTGCACCATTTCTGCTTCGCTGTCGGGCCCGGCCTGGGCGGCCTGGCTGTGCTGCGACCGCCGGGCGGGTGCACGATGTCGTGCGGCCGGAACAGCGTCGAAGACGCAGGCCACGGTCGCCATGCGCTTGCGGTTGGGTTTCTCGCCCGGGGCCAGGCGTCCGCGTCGACCGGCCGCCGTGGTCTTGGCCGCGGCTCGGCGGGTGGCTTCCCTCAGTGCCTCGGGGCGCATCACCCCGCCCTTGCCGTCGACCTGGATGATCAGTGGCATCTCGCGGGTGCACGGGGTGGGGATCTTCGCCGTGTAGTAAGCGGCGATGTCGATGGCGGAGGCGACCACCAGTTCTTTGAGGCGGCGTTTGCCCAGCACTTTCCCGCACCGCCGCTCGATCGCGGCGGCGGCCTGGTCGAACGAGCCTCTGACGGCTTCGAGGTCCGCGAGCCGGGCCAGTCCTCGTGAGTGCCGACCAGCGGGCAGCGACAACGCTTCGTCCGCCGGATGCACGTTGGCAACACCGCGGCCGCGGTAGGCGATCCGGGTCACCCGAACCGGTCCGAACACGCAGGTCAGCAGGCGGTGGTGACCTCGCTCCCGCCAGGTCCGAGGCTGTCCTTCCGGACCGAGTAACGGCGGCTGCCCTCCGTCCGCTTGAAGCGTGGCCTCCTCCCTGGCTCGCTGATCGAGGTGGTTCTGCATCAACTGGCGCAGCAGTTCGCGTCCCAGCACTTCGAGCTGCGCCTCCAGTTCATCGTGGGACATGTTTGCCGCTGGGCCGTCGGCCAGCGTCGAGATGAGGCGTTCGAGGGCGTCACGGGAGGCGGAGTACGGATCAGGCTCGGTTGAGGCGTCGTACGGTTCCATCGAGGGCTCTTCTTCGGGAGTGATTCGCATCGGTTGGCACCTACGAATCTACGGAGAAGAGCCCTTGGTCACTGGAAGTTGGTCCGGTCGCGTCCCGGGCCTTGTCGGGCGAGGGTGAACTGTCCCGGCGTGTCCTCGTCCAGCCAGCCGCGCTCCACCAGACGCTTCAGCTTTCCCCGGGTCCCCTCAATCTTTCCGGTTGTCGTCGGCAGCCCGATCCGCGGCACGATCTGCTTGGCCTGCACCGGTCCCGGCGCATCAGCGATGACCTCCACGATGTCGCGATACATATCCGGCAACACCGCCACGACCAGCCCCTCCGGCGCATCGCCCGACCCAATGTCCGGTTCGGCCTCCGCGGCCGACAGCTCCGCCAGCACCTGCGTGACGGTCTCCCGTGTGATCTCCAGGCGCGAGAGATCCTCCCGTGCCTGCTCCAACCGGATGGCCAACTCTGCAGCCTCAGACTGGAGTTCCTCCACACGGCGTCGAGCCGCTGCCTCCCGCGCCTGGAGCTCTTCCGTCAACGACACCATGGCGCCCCACCTCCACTCCACAACGGTAGGAGGACCACGGCGCCACCACACAACAACTGGCTTCTTCCCAGATCAGTCCGCAGGTTCAGGCCCGAGCCTCCTGATGACGTCGTGCATCTCCGCCTCGTCTGCCTCGTAAACCGTCTCCCCCATGCGTGGACCCCGGGCGTGAAGCATGTGGATCAGCGGCCCGTTGGGCGTCCCCAGGCGGACGAGAGACGCCGAAGGACCGTGGACTGCACGCTCGGTGCCCGGCTGGGCGGTCAGGTCGATGCGGCTGACAACCCCCGGGGTGACCCAGACCGTCGCTTGCTCCAGACGCGCCAGAATCTGCAGGTGGAAGTGCCCGCACAAGATAAGCTGGACGTCTGTCCCGCGAATCGTCTCAGCCAGCTCGGCAGGGTTCTCAAGCCCCAGCGCCTGCTGGACCTCGACGTCCAGGACGGCCGGCGGATGGTGGAAGGCCAGGACGGTGCCCGACGGGGCAGGGTCGGCCAGCAGTTCCCGCAGCCAGTCGAGCTGGCCACTGTCCAGGCGGCCGTAGCCCTTGCCCGGAACGAGCGTGTCCAGTGTGATCAACCGCCATCCGCCTACGGTGCTTACCGCCGCCCGCTCACCTGCCGCCCCCTCGTACACAGCCTCGGGCTGTCTGTGGCCACTGCCGAGTACTTCGCGGAACGCGATGCGGTCGTCGTGGTTACCCGTCGTGTAGAACACCTCCGCCCCTCGCCGACTGGCGTAGGCGGACACGAGCCCGCGTGCCCGCGTGTACGCCGCCCGGGAACCGTCGTCCGCAACATCACCAGTGATGACCACCGCATCGAAGTTGTCCAGGTATTGGAGTTCGTCCAGCAGAAAGCGCAGCGCCGCAGTGCCGTCTGCCCCGTCGGCGTCCGGGGCGCCCGCCTCATCGAGATGAGTGTCAGAGAGATGCAAGATCCGCATCGTCCGAACGTAGCCTCCGCCATCGCGTCGGGCCAGGTTCTTTCCCAACGGATGGACCTGCACCTACCGACTCCTGTTGCTGCCCAAGCGGACCAGCTGAACTACGGCCTCACGGCGTGATCCCGACCGTCACTTCAAAGGATCCGCACCCTTCGAAGTTCCTGGAGTTCTGCCGCTACCTGCGCTCCTTGCGCCCTGCCACGGTGCGGATCGCCATCATCTGCGACAACTACTCCCCACACCTGACCACAAAACGCTGCCGGCGGGTCACGACATGGGCAGAGGCAA
>NZ_JBIRXG010000044.1:0-40211 GCF_044388685.1 Streptomyces sp. NPDC020192
CCACCCGGGCGGTGCGGATCCAGCAGGCGTACCCGCTCGCCTTCTTCGACCTGCACCTACGCCACCGGAGGCGGGGGCACCTGCTCGACGGCCCGAACTCCGCCTTCCCGGAGGTGCAGTTCATCCCGTGAAGCAACAGAGAGCGCGAGGCTGCGGTGCCGACGAAGACTTCCCAAGGTCGCCGGCCAGTCGGGGTTCACGCACCGGCCGGCGGCCGGGCCTCGTGCGGGCGGAGGAACGCGTAACGGTAGCGGCGATCGAGGGATCGACCTTGTCCAAGCGGTGCGCTCAGTAACTGGGCTGAGCGCATGGCGAAGCAAACAGCTGCTTGAAGCCGCCCCGACGACGGACGCAGCGGGCGCCCGAGCTGACTTGCTGTGCAGGTGGTGTGAGCGGGTGATGTCTCTCGAGGACTGCCCGGTGGACGCCGGCCCGTGCTCGTCGCCCTTCTTGTCCCCAAACGGATGCCCCGCAAGCCGACCGAGAGCTTGATTCCTACCTGTCCGGGGCCACGGAACCTGGTTACGGTTACCGGCAGTTCGTCACATCCGGTGGGGGCGTCGTTGTCGAGTGCGACCTGCCGCCCTCGATCCGATGGTCTTCCAGTCCTTCTCGTCGTGCTCAATCACCTGCTAGCCAGGGCCTGTCCTCAGGGTAGTTGCTCTACGCTCCGATGCATGAATCGTGTCCAGGTAAGCGCGAAGAGGTGTCCATGGAACCGATAGCGCCGGAACTGCTGATGGCTCTCGCGAGCGGCACCGCTGGTGCCGCCGGGCAGCAGATATGGACGTCCCTGCGCGATCTGGTCCGGCGCCGGACGGACGCAGAGCCCAGCGGCGAGGGCGAGTTGACCGCCCTCGCCGCCGCGGTCGGCAGCGCGGAACGCACCGCGCGCGCCGAGCAGCTGGCGCAGGCGCTCGCCGAACGGGCCAGGCAGGACCCCGCGTTCGCCGATGCACTGCGTATCTGGCGGCAGGATGCCCTCGATGCGGTGCGGACCGGGTCCGGCGACGTGCACAACGAGATCTCCGGCGGCCGCCAGCAGACCGTCATCCTGGCCCGCGACATCCACGGCGACATCAACCTCGACAACCACGGCGGATAGGCGCCAGGTGACGGGGCACAGGCAGCCATCGGGGGACACGCACAACACCACCAGCGGTGGACAGCAGGGGCTTCTCATCCAAGCGCGCGACATCATGAACCTCTACGTCCAGCCGCATGTGGCGGTGGGCGCACGGGGACTGGTCGCGGGCTTCGGACTGTATCTCCTCGCCGTACGGCCGGAGTTGCCCCTGCCCGCCGACTACGACCCGGGACCGGTGCGGCTCGGCTGGCTGCTGCTCGCCCTGGCCGTGGCGTCCGCCGCAGCCGCACGTGTGCTCGCCGCCCGGCACCGGAGGCGGGAGAGGGTCTGGCAGTCGCCGGTCCACCTCCAGCAGGTCGCCGACGGTCTCGCCGAGGTGCTGCGCCGCCAGTACGCCCGCGACGAGCGGCTGCTGCACATCGCGGAACCCCATCCCATCGAGGTGCGGTGGACACCCGAGGGGGACAGACCGCACGCCTCCGTCTCCGAGTACTTCGAGGGCACTGACGACCGGCGGCTCGTCATCCTCGGCGGCGCGGGCGCGGGCAAGACGGTGCTGGCCCTGCGGCTCGCCTCCGAACTGCTGGACGCGCGCGCCCGCGACATGCCCCGGCCGGTCCCGCTCGTGGTGTCCCTCGCGTCCTGGAACCCGCGCCGGGGACTGGCCCAGTGGCTGGCCCGGCAGCTGGCCGCCGACTGTCCCCAGGTGTGCACGCCGGTGCCCGGGGCCCGCCCCTACGACGTCGCCCTGTACCTCCTGCGCTCCACCGACCACGTCCTGCTGATCCTCGACGGATTCGACGAACTCCCGGGCGCACGCCGCAGGGATGCCCTGCGCCAGCTCGGCGAGAGCCTGCGGGGCCGCCCGTTCGTCCTCACCAGCCGCGAGGGCGAGTACCGCGAGCACGCACCCGATCCGAGCGTATTCACCCGCACGGAGATCGTCCTGCAGAGTCTCACCTACGACGCCGTGGGCACCTACCTCAACCCCTCGGGCTCTGACCGCTCCCCCTGGGCACCGGTCCTGAAGCGGCTGCGCGACCCGCACGACGTGTCCGCCGAGACGGTACGGCTGCGCGAGGTGCTGCGCGTCCCGCTGATGGCGGGCCTCGCCCGGGTCGCCTACGGCTGGGACGGCAGGAAGCCCGTGGAACTGCTGTCCCCGGGCGGGTTCACCGAACAGGGCGCGCTGGAACGGCACTTGTACGACGCCTTCCTCGACACCGTCTACAGCGCCTCCCACGACGTACGCGCCGAACACGGCGGCTGGGAGCCCGGCGAGGCACGCCGGTGGGTGGGCTTCCTGGCCGCCCGCATGAAGGCCGCCAACGAGGAGAACTTCGCGTGGTGGCGGCTGCAGGAGGAGATGCCGTGGCCGGTGCGGGCGCTGTGTCTGGCTCCCGCGTATCTGCTGCTGGTCGTGCTGATGGTGCGGACCGGGGTGGGGACCGCGTGGTGGGGTGCGCGGCTGTCGGTGTGGGCCGCGTTCGCGCTGGCCTGCCTGCTCACGCTCTACGGGTTCGCCGCCGACCCCGACGACGAGCGCCCCTCCCCTTGGGGGTTCGACCGGCCCACGGCAACGCGGGTGCGCACGGCGCTGCGGGCGTGGAAGGTGCGCCTCGGGGCCGTAGCCTCGGTGCTCACCGCCGGGGCCGCCGTCGCCGCGGCCGTGGCCGACCAGTGGGTGGTGGCGGGCTGCTGTGTGCTCGTCCTCGGGGCCCAACTGCAGCCGGTCGTCACCGCGGTGTGGCGGTTCGCCGATCCGGCGGCGGGCCTGTCCCCGAGAGAGGTGCTCCGGGCCGACCGACGCGTGGTGTTCACGCTGGGCTGGCTGGTGCCGCTCCGGCTCGGGCAGGGTGATCCGGCGCCGTCACTGTATCCGCTCGCCCTGCCGCCGATGGTGTTCGTCGCTTGGCAGTGGACCGACCGCAGCCCGCACGCCGCCACCCCGCGCGACTGGGCGTTCGCCGTGGCCGCCACCCTGCTCGCCTGGTGGCTGTACGCCGCCGGGTTCTCGGCCTGGGGCCGGTACAACACGGCCCGCGTCTGGCTCGCGGCCACCGGCCGGCTCCCCTGGCGCCTCACGGCATTCCTCGAGGACGCGCACGCCCGAGGGGTGCTGCGGCAGGCCGGGGGCGTGTACCGCTTCCGGCACATCGAGCTGCGGGACCGTCTCGCGGAGACCTACGACACCGGCGAACCCGGTGTACGCGCCCCGCTGCGGGCGCCGCTCGCGCTTCCGGCCTCCGCCTGCGGTCTCCTCGCGATCCTCGTCCTCTTCTTCAGCGCCATGGCCGCCCAGCCGCCGCCGGACCCGGTCGCCTTCGCCCCCGAGGCGTGCTCGCTGCTGGACGACCACGAGATGCGGCAGGTCATGACCGACGGCACCGAGTCGGGCCGTACGAAGACGCACGTCGTCAGCCTGCCAGGCCTGTGGCCGGTCCTCCCTGGCGGCAATGTGTGCGTCGCCTCCGAGCAGTCCCCGTTCGCACCGGACGTGGAGATCGGGATCGCCGCCGTGGGCTGGAAGTCGAACAAGGACCTCAACGCGGTCCGGTACGCCACCCAGCAGTTCCGAACCATCGGGAAGCAGCCGTCCGCCAAGGGCGAGCGGCGCCTGGCAGGACTCGGCGACGAGGCCGTGGAGCTCGTCAAGAAGGACGGGTTCGGGATGCCGGCCATGGAGACCGCGCCCTGGCAGACGATGGTGCGGGTACGGGTCGGCAACGCGCTGTTCGTCGTCACCTACGCCGAGGAGTTCGCCGGCGGGGAGCGCACCAGGGAGATCGCGGAGATCCTGATGCGCGACTTCCTGCGGCGCGCGGGCCTGGACGACTCCGGTGGCGGGCAGGGGACCGGGACGCTGACGGCGAGCCGGCGCCGGCTGTCCGACGTGCCGCGCGCCGAGGTCCCGAAGCAGGGCACACGGCTGGCCAAGTACACGCACATTCCAGGTCAGTCGGTGTACGGGGCGATGTGGAAGGAGAAAGAGCGGTCGTACCTGTGGTCAAGCCCGAGCCTGCCGTTCGCCTTCCGCGCGCCCAAGCCGCTGTTCTGCCACACCGGCGCGAAGGGCCATCTCCTCACCTACGAGTGCGAGCGCGAGGCCCTGGTAACGGACGCCGAGGTGCCCGACATCAGGATCCGGATCGCCTCCAACCTCGGCTGTGGCGCCTCCTGCCACGAACGGGACGCCCACGCCTACGAGCGCGCCCTCCTGAAGTACGGCGACCCGCGGTGGACGAGCGTCCCCTCGTCCCCCGAGCGCGGCACGGCCGCCTACGCGCAGGAGACGAAGACGGTCGACCGGGAGGAGCGCTACGCCATGTATCTGCGCCGCAGCTTCGTCTGGCGCAGCGAGGGAAGGCAGCTGACCTGGCGGTTGTGGGTGAAGGTAGATGTGCCGGAGAAGGACAGGGACCTGGCCCAGAAGGTGGTGAACGACATCTTCACCCAGTCCGGCGGGCGGGGCCGGGCCCTGGCCGCAGCTGAAGACGATCACCGAGCCCTGAGCCAGGCTGCGGGGCCTACCCCCAGCGCCGCAGGTCCCCCGTCAGTTCGTCGAACCACCGGACGCGGAGGGACCCCTGCGCATCGGGCCCGGGTCCGAGCGCGACGACGGCGTCGGTGACGCCTGCGACCACCGCAGCACGTCGTCCTGGCTGAGCACGGACTGTGCCTTGCGCGCCGGACCAACCAGGCGTGCGGCCCGTGCGGCAATGCTCTCGACGAGGCTGCGGGAGTTCTCGAAGTCCCGGATGGTTTGCTGGTGTTGGCGCTCCGTGTGAGTCGTCGAGGCCAGGATGGCGCAGGCCTCGATCACCGTTGCCCGTGGGTGTCGGTGAGCCGGCCGGCCCGGGCCTGGCGACCGCGGGCGGCGGCGGTGTGGGCCAGCTCTGTCCAGTCCGCATCGATGGTGTCGAAGTCGGCGGCGCGGAAGTGGGTCTCCATCGCCTGGAGGACAGCTGGCTCTCGGCGTCGTCGAGCCGGCTCTGAAGGGACCGGGTACGTGTGTCGATCTGGCGGACCTGGGGCAACCAGCAAAGGACGAGCCGACGAGGGAGCGGCTGGAGAAGATGCACGAGATCGCGTGGGGAGCTGACCGGGATCTTCTGGAACCTCCCGGGGAGGGTTTGCATCTCTCTGTGCGGTGAGGCAGGAGCGGTGCACACGGGGTCCCGCAGAGATGTCTCCACCAGGGGGAAGTCTCATGGCACGGCGGACACTGGCGGTCTCCGCTCTGAGCCTGGTGGTGCTGCTGGGTGCCGCTGCCTGCGGCAAGGACCACGACACCGCCACCCAGCCGTCCAAGGGCTCTTCGGACGCTCATCCCGCCGCGTGCGGATCGTCCCAGCTGAGCTGGAAGATGACCCTTCTGCCGGGCAAGCCGCACAATACGCCGACGGCGATGCTCAGCGCCGCGCACAAGGGATCGAAGCCCTGCGCCTTCGACGGTTACCCGGGACTCGAATTCCGGGTCGGCAAGGGACCGTCGGCCGACGCGAAGCCGAAGGTGTCCACGCCGGTCCATCTGGTACTGAAGCCGGGCCACCGCATCGAATTCCCGGTCTTCTACGACGCGGTCGGCTCGCCCTCCGAGAGCTGCGACGTCCTGGCGGAAAACGACCCTCGCATCTCCGTGACGCCACCGCACCGCGCCTCGCACGACTACGGCTCCCTCGTGCAGCTGACCGACGCGCAGGGGCACCATGTGCGGGCGCAGGTGTGCGGCCCCGTCGACCCGCTGTTGGGCGCTCCCCAACTGCACTGAGGCGCCACTGGTTCAACGGGGTCCACGCGTCCCTCCGTCGTGCGATCGTGACGGCTGCGACCGCTGATCACGGTCGGTTGGCAGCCACGGCATGGCGGCACGGTGTTCCAGGTCCTCCCAGCCTGGGCGAAGTCCTCAACCTCGCGCGGGACATGCCGGAACTGCGACCAACCACGGCTGGGAAGCACAGCGAGGGACGTCGCGGCTGAATTCGCCACCCGCATCTCCCTCACGCGACGCCTGTTCGCCCACCTCGCCAGCCGAAAGGTCCCGCTCCGGCGGCCAGAAGATCTCCGCGGTACTGGCTCCGGCAGCGACAGACCGAGCAGGAACAGGCCGTGCCGGTTGGCCTGTCGGCCAGCGCCATTCTCCCGGGCCACGGGGTCAGGCGTGCCCCGCGGAGAGGGCGTCGGCTACAGCTGCGGGTAGGCCGGGAAAGTGCAGTTCGGGAGGGAGCCGCCACCGGGGGCCTGGGGGACGGTGACGCCGGTCCCGGACGGGGTGATGGTGCTGTTGTGCACGCCGATCTTCGCGTACTGGCCGGTGCTGCTGTTGCGGTCGAGGCTGACGTTGCGCAGAGTCAGCCCGAGCGGGTAGGCGGCGCTGTAGCCGTTGAAGACGGACTGGGCGTTGGAGGGCGAGTTGACCGCGCGCAGGCCCGCCACCGTGATGCCGGTGAAGTACGGGATGCGGGAACCGCTGCCGCTCGCGTAGTGGGTGTCGAAGACCAGCGGATAGCGGACGCCGGTGATGCAGGTGTCGACGTAACTGACGTCGGAGACCGTGCCGCCGTTCTTGGGGGAGCTCTTGATGCGGATGCCGTTGCTGCTGCCGCTGACGATGCCGGAGCTGTCGGTGCCGGCCACGGTGTTGTTCTCCACCAGGACGTTGGTCACGCCGCCGGCGGTCTCGCTGCCGATGGAGATGCCGTGGGTGCCGTAGAAGTGGTTGTCGGCGATGGTGACGATGCTGACGGCGCTGCCGCCCTTGATGGCGATGCCGTCGTCGCCGTCCTGGATCCAGGAGTCCTTGATGGTGACGTCGGTCGCGCCGCCGGGGTCGATGCCGTCGGTGTTGCGCGCGTCGGCCGGGGTCTTGATCCGCACGCCCCAGGCGGTGAAGCCGGTGCCGTTCTGATAGGTGACGTGGAAGTTCGCCGAGTTGAGCAGGTCGATGTCGTAGAGGGTGAAGTCGTCCGCGTTCTTGACGGTGATCAGCCGCGGGTTCTGCTGGTTCTCGCCGGCTGTCCGGGCCTGCCTGGCCAGCATCCACCAGGTGGTGGCGGTGCCCAGGATGTCCTGGTCACCGCGGCCGTCGATCCGGCCCTGGCTGCCGTTGCCGGCACGCACGCCCTCGATCCCCGCATGGGCACCGGAGACGGTGATCAGCGGTGCGCAGCCGCCTTCGGCTGAGGACAGGGTGCCGCAGGTGGGCTTGCCCTTCACCTGGTAGGAGGCGGGGTTGCGGGAGCAGTAGAGCGTGACGCCGCTGTCGACGACCAGCACCTCGCCCTGGTGAACGGTCAACGGCCCGGTGAGAAAGGCATGGTGAGAGCCCGATGCCTTCGGCGCCACGGCCACCGAGCCCGAGCCGCCTCGGGTACAGGCGTCCAGGGCGGCTTGGAGGGACGCGGTGTCCGGCGGGTTCTCCTCCGCGGCGGCGCTGAAGGTGCGCCTGGAGGCGGTGAGGTGGGCGGCGACCGTCTTGCAGGTGGTGGACGGAAGACGCGGCTCGTTCACGTGACGGCTGTCACCGGTGGCAAGGCCCGAAGCGGCAGCAGTCGCGGCGCTCGCCGAAGTCGAGGTGGAGGCGGCGTGAGCGAACACGGGAACGCAGGCAAGACCGCCGAGTGCGAGGACGGCACCGGCCGCCACGGCCATGCGGCGGGCGGGGTGGGGGCGCCGATGGTCGCAAACCCGAGCTACCAAGGTGCCCTGTACTCATGCATCCACCCGGCCGAGATCACCCGACCAAAATCCGTGTTGGGGTGGGACGATTCGCCTGAGCAGCCCTCATCCTTGCTGGGAACAGGCACGGTGCCGGTCATGGAGGAAGCGCCGCAGTGCGTCTCGAACGGGGTACTTAGCCTGACCCCGTCCCGTCCAGTCTCTGAAGCGGCGCTGCGCGTGACGTCAGTCGGTGCAGGTAGCGGTGGCGGGCGTCGGACGACCGCAGACGCCATGCCAGCAGCATGCCGGTGGACAGTGCTGTCACGTGGCCGACGGGAGTGACCCCCAGCGTGGTCAGGCCACTTGTGATGTGCGGTGCGCGCACCGCGAGCGCGGCGAGCGCGGTCCACCGGTGCCACCGCCGGGCTCCCGCTGCCACCACGGCGGCCATGGCCGCGACGATCACGTAGGACGGGCCGACGTCCAGCGTCACACGCAGCGCCGGGTCTGCTTGGCCCGCCGCGATCCGCGCTGCCAGCAGCCCTTCGCTCACCAGTGTGCCGAGGACTTGGCCGGCCGCGATCAGCGCGACCGCCCGCATGTTGCCGAACCGGATGACGAGAAACGCCAGCATGGCCCCGGCCAGGGCGATGCCGCGCAGACAGGCCCAGGGATCGGCGCCGAACAGGAAGGCGGAGGCGATGAGCGCCTCCACAGGATGATCTCCCATGTTGGCCAGGTTGGTCGATGCCCAGGCGTTCACCGCGTGATCACCGCCGTACGTCAGGGACGACGCGGCGGCGAGCAGGGCGAAGCCCCAGGGCACAGGGGACAGCCATCGGCGGGTGGGGGTCCGGGAGAGATCCATGTGGCCGACCCTGGCAGAGGGTGCCCGCCCCGCGGATCTGGCCACGGAATGACCGGCGGATCTCTGTCTCTGGACAGAGGCGGATGATCGCCCTCCCGGCTAGGGTCGCATGCATGCGAGTCATGATGGTGAGGCATGACGCGGCGTCCCGTGCCAGGAGGCTGACGCCGAATCAGCTGATCGCGCTGGATGTGCTGTTGGCCGTGGTCCTGATGGCGTCGAACGTCTTGTGGTGGACGCTTGGCGCGCATCGCACGGGCTGGCCGGCATGGCAGACCGTGCTGACGTGCTCTTTGGGCGTGGCCGTCGCCGTCCGCCGGCTGTTGCCACTGCCTGCACTGGCGGTGGGGTCGGTGGTGATGGCCACCGACGGCGCGCTCAGTCTGACGGGGGTGCTGGCGACTGCCTTGCTGGTATACGGGGTGGCGGTCGCCCGACCCGCGCGTGTCGCGGCGTACGCGGGCGCGGTGGCAGTCGCCGCACAACTCGCCTTGATGATCCCCATGCAGGGCATCACAGGGCACGACTACTGGGGGTGGCCGGGGATGAGCCAATGCCTCATCGTCGAGGCCGCCGCCTGGGCGATCGGATGGTCCACCAGACAGGGCCGCGCCTACACCCGAGGCCTGGTCGAGCAGGCCGAGGAGCGGGCACAGCTTCTCCTCGTCGAGGAACGCATGCGCATCGCCCGGGAGTTGCACGACGTGGTCGCGCACAGCCTGAGCATCGTCGCGGTCCAGGCGGGCGTCGGCCACCACGTCATCGGCAGCCGACCTGACGAGGCCGCGAAGTCCCTCGCCGCGATCGAGACGACGAGCAGGGACGCCCTCGGAGAGCTGCGTTCACTGCTGGGTGTCCTGCGCGATGACGACGGTGCCGAATGGCTGCCCGGCGGCCTGGACGACCTCAACACGCTCCTCGAGCAGATCCGATGGGCCGGTGTCCAGGTCGAGTTGACGATCAGCGGTCATCCGCGCGCCCTGCCCCGAGGTTTGGACCGCGCCGCCTACCGCATCGTGCAGGAAGCACTGACCAACGTCGTCAAGCATGCCCGCACCAGCCACGCCCGGGCGACGGTCGCTTACGCGCCGGGCGAGGTCGCTTTCACGGTCGTCGATGCCGGAGTCGGCCGCACGTCCACCCCGATCGCCGAGGGCCACGGCCTGACCGGCATGAAGGAACGCGCCGCCCTCTACGGCGGCGAGGTTCACGCGGGACCGCTCTCGCCGCACGGCTTTCGCGTCGCCGCCCGCCTGCCGTACGCCGCGGACGAGCGAACAGCCCAGTTCCCCGTGGGCGCCGACCTGGAGGGCGCATGACGGTGCGGGTCGTCGTGGTGGACGACGAGACGCTGGTGCGTGCCGGGTTCCGTGTGCTGCTCGAGTCGGAAAACGATCTCGAGGTCGTCGGAGAGGCGGCCGACGGGACCGAGGCGGTCAGGGTGATCCGCGAACTGCGCCCCGATGTAGCCCTGATGGACATCCGGATGCCCGGGCTCAATGGCATCGAGGCCATCCGTGCGCTGTTCGGCAGCCCGTCTCCGGTGCCCGTCCACGTCCTGGTGCTCACCACCTTCGACCTGGACGAGTACGTCTTCGAAGCGCTCCGCGCAGGCGCCGCGGGCTTCCTCCTCAAGGACACTCCACCCGCACGGCTGATCGACGCCGTACGGGTGATCGCCACCGGGGAGTCGCTGCTGTCACCCGGCGTCACCCGCAGGCTCATCGAAACCTACGTACGCCGCCCCGGCTACACAGGCCCGGTCACCCGTGCCCTGGACGGGGTGACCGGCCGCGAGCGTGACGTGCTGGGTCTGATCGCACGTGGCCTGTCCAACAACGAAATCGCAGCCGAGCTGTATCTGACCGTGGGCACGGTCAAGAGCCACGTCAGCCGTCTGCTGACGAAGCTGGGGGCCAGGGACCGGGCCCAACTCGTCATCGCCGCCTACGAAAGCGGACTGGCCGGGCCAGCACGTCGTTGAAGCAGGACGAGCAGGACCCAGTTGCCGGGCAGGAGGTTCAGGCGTCTGCTGGTGCGATCGGCGCGGGGCGCGACACAGCCCAGCGACCCGCGGATGGGTCAATCGGCTTGACGCCCGTCCCGGCGAGCCGGACGTCCGCAGCGACAACGCTCAGACCGCCGCCCGTCGCTCGCCCGGCAACGGCGGCAACGGGCCCAATTCCTGCGCCACCGGCTACGTCTGGCGCGGGGCATACGCAGGCGACCTGTTGTGCCTCGAACTGCGGATCCGGGACCAGGCCCGCAACGACAACGTCCAGGCCGACGACAGGCGGGTGTCCACCTGGCTGTGGAAGTCCCGATGGGCCCCGGAAAGGCAGTGCAACGGCGATACCTGCCAGGCCAGGAGCGACGAGGGACATCCCGCACATCCAGCTCAACGGCGACCACTACACCTTCGGCCAGGTCCGCCTCTATCTCCGCCGCAACAGCGACAACGGCGTCCTGTGGTCCGGCCCGTCAACGCCACCGGGCACGTCGGCTTCGCCGGCGGCAGCTTCGGCAAGCAGACCAGCCTGACCGGCTGCTCCACGGACGGCCGACCGGTGAACGGCTGCGCCCAGGCCATGGCCAGGGCCTCGAAGGTGAGGATGAGGTCGCTGGCTTTGTCCACGAGAGGTTCTGGCTCGCTTTCCGTGATGCGGATACGTTGATTAACCTGCTGAGCGCGGAGAGTTTGACGTGAAGATCGTGCACGATGGAGGGATGACTGAGTCGTCTTTGCCTGGTGGGTTGGTCAACCACGTTGTGCGTGTCGGGTCCATCGTGCGCCGCCCCGCGTCGGCCAGGACTGGGTTCATCGGCCACTTGCTGAAGACATTTGAGACCAGCGGATGGACCGGTGCACCGCGCTACCGTGGCATCGACGAGGAGGGGCGCGAAGTGCTCACCTACCTCGAAGGGCACGTGGCCTGGGAACCGCAGCAGCCTGCGGCCGTGTACTCCGACGAAAGTCTGGTGCGGGTTGCTCAGCTCGTGCGGGAGTTTCACGACGTGACGTCAGGCACGGAACTGGCCGGATCACACGAGGTCGTATGTCACAACGATCTCTCGCCCAAGAACACCGTCTATCGGCCCGTGAGCGGCGCCTTGCGTCCAGTCGCGTTTATCGACTGGGACTTGGCCGCGCCGGGTGAGCGCATTCATGATGTCGCCCACGTGTGTTGGCAGTATCTCGGACTTGGGCCGGGCGTCGGAGATACGTCCCAAACTGCGCGACGGTTGAGGCTGATCGCTGACAGCTATGGGTGGGTCGAACGGAGTGATCTCGTTTCCGTGATCTTGTGGTGGCAGGACAGGTGCTGGCGTGGCATCGAAGCTGCTGCGGACTCTGGAAACCCCGCAATGCTCCGTCTCCGCGATGCCGGGGCAGTGACAGAGGTGCGGGAGGCGTATCAATGGGTCTCTGATCACCGCGTCGATATGGAGAGCGCCCTGCGTTGACCACCGAGCACACGTCATGCGTCGAGCGTGTGCCTGCTCCGACTGATGGCGCTTCACTCTTCTCACGACAGTAGAACTCGTTTGCGAAGAAGTTGGGATCCAGCACGGCCGAACATCTGCCGTCTCAGCATCTTGATCCGGTTCACGTGTCCCTCGACGACGCCGGAGTTCCAGGGCAGGGTCCGGCCGGCGATGACAGCATCACGGTCGCGGTCGATACCGGCGGCGAGGGTGTGAAGGCTGGGCAAGTCGTCCTGGCGGACGGCGTCGAGCCACTGCAGGAGGCGGTCGCCCCGGCGCTCGGTGAGCATCTGGGCGAAGGACCGGACGTGACGGGTGAGGGCGTCGGGTTCGGGGCAGTTGGCCAGGACGGCCTTGAGTCGAAGCTCTTCGATCTCGGTCAGCGTCTCGGGACGGCCAGGGCCTGAGGCCGCCCAAGGGCCGTACCTGGGGTCGCCGGGGCCGCACCCCGGTGGTGCGGGTCACCACTGCAGGCACCAAACGTGTCTCCATGGCGGCGCTGATCTGCACCAAAGCCGGCCACCGGCCCCGGCTGATCTACCGCATCCACCTCGACCGCGGCCCCGCCCGGCACCGCCGCAAGGGCTGCACCGAGAACGACTACGCCCGCTGCTCGATGCCGCCCACCAGCAGCTCGGCAGCCCCGTCGATCGCCCCCGGGTTAGGCTGACCGTCTACCAGCTGCCGCCGTACGCTCCCGACCTCAACCCTGAAGAGGTCGCTGGCCAACCTCACCAACCACAGCCTTGACCAGCTCACCGCGTTGGTGAAGACGCGGCTGAAACGGATGCAGTACCGCCCCTGCCTCGTCGAACGCCTCACCGCCACGACCGGGCTCGACCTCCAACCGTCGTAGCCTCAGCCATCGAAGATCTTGTAGCTCGACGGATCAGCAGACACGCGCGGTCTCGAATATCGCCGCGGAGCCCTCACTCGGCGACCAGCTGTTTGACGACTGCCTCGGCCACTGCCCTGGCGCTCAACGGATTCTGGCCTGTGATCAGGCGTCCGTCCTCGACGACATACGGGGCGAACGGCTGGGCGGCCGTGCTGTAGTCGGCACCGAGTTTCTTCAGCTCTTCTTGGACGTTGTAGGGGACCGCCTCCGCTCGGTTCGCCAGTTCCTCTTCGGGCCACGAGAACCCAGTGACCCGCTTGCCCTTGATCAGAGGCTCACCATTGCTCAGGGTGACGTTGAGCAGGCCGGCTGCGCTGTGGCAGACGGTCGCCACCACGCGGCCGGTCTCGTAGAACCGGGCGATCAAGGTTTCCAGATGCTTGCTCTGCGGGAAGTCGAACATGACCCCGTTGCCGCCGGTGAGGTAAATGGCGTCGTAGTCGTCGATGTGCGCGTCGGAGACCTTCATGGTGTCCTTCAGGAGGTCCATGAATTCTCGGTCCAGGTATCGCTTTCCGGTGCCCTCGGCATCCAGCATCTGCCGCGTCAGGCTCTCAGGGTCGAGCGGGATCTTTCCACCCGACGGACTCGCGATATCCATCGTGAACCCGCGCTCCTCGGCGAAGTCCCAGAAATGGGTCACCTCTCCGAGCCAGAGTCCGGTCCGCAGGCCGACCTTCTCGTATTCGTCGGCGTTGGTGACGATGATGAGGATCTTGTTCGTGGCTGTAGGCGTGACATGCCTCTAACCGTTGATTTCCCCTTGTGGGGCACGGTCGGGATTTTCACTGGCTCTGAGCACCGGCCCAGCGCCCATCACCGCAGACGATGTCAGACGGTCAGGACGATCTTTCCTCGGGTGTGGCCCGCCTGGCTCAGGCGCCACGCTTGGGCCGCCTCGGCCAGCGGCAGCGCGTGCTCCACGAAAACCGTGAGCTTCCCCGCGTCCGAGAGGTCGGCGAGGGCCGCAAGGTCGGCCGCGTCTGGGCGGACCCACACGTAGTGACCACCCTTCGCCGCCGCCTCGCCATCGATGATGGACGCGACCCGGTCGCGCTCCTTGAGTAGCTGTTGCGACACATCCACCGCATCGTCGCCGACGAAGTCGAGGGCCGCGTCCACGCCCTCGGGTGCCAGTTCCCGCACGCGCTCGGCGAGCCCCTCCCCGTAGGTGACCGGCTCCGCGCCGAGTTCGCGGAGGAAGCCGTGGTTGCGTTCGCTCGCCGTGCCGATCACCCGGGCGCCGAACGCGACGGCGATCTGCACGCCGAGCGAGCCGACACCGCCCGCCGCGGCGTGGATCAGCACGGTCTCGCCCTCGCCGAGGCCGACCCGCTTGATGCTCTGGTAGGCGGTGAGCCCCGCCAGCGGCGCCCCCGCGGCCTGCGCCCAGCTGAGCGCGGCAGGCTTCCTGGCCAGGGTGCGGACGGGGGCGGAGACCAACTCGGCGTACGCCCCGTTCTGTGCCCAGTCCTTGCGGACGTAGCCGAAGACCTCGTCCCCCACGGTGAACTCGTCGGCATCGAATCCCACCCGCTCCACGACGCCCGCGACGTCCCAACCGGAGATCAGCGGGAACCGGACCTCCATGATCGGATCCAGGTACCCTGCGGCAAGTTTCCAGTCGACGGGATTGACCCCGGCCGCCTTCACACGGACGAGGACCTCGCCGGGCGCCACCTTGGGATCGGGCAGGTCAATCAGCCGCAGGTCGTCGGACGAACCGTACTGTTCGAGTGCAATGGCCTTCATGATTCACGGTGGCTTTCCGGGCAGTCGGCGCATCCCGGCCGAGTGGGGAGGCCTGGCGCGTGCGAGGTCGGGTAGCTGAGTGCTTTGTGCCTCGAATCTAAAACCGCCGACGTATCCGCACCAATGGAAACGCCCGTATCAGGTATCGCTGAACCGATCCCTGATACCGGGACGGACGGCCAGTGGCGGCCACACCGATCTCGTAGTCTCGACACCATGAGCGACCAGGACTCCCGTGGGTCCGGCCCGCTGGACCTCAACCTGCTGCGCACCTTCCTCGCAGTGCACCGCCTGGGATCCTTCACCGCCGCTGCGCGTCGGCTGGGCCTGTCGCAGCGCACCGTCACCACGCAGATCCGGGCGCTGGAGAACCACCTGGGCCGTGAACTGTTTGAACGCCGGGCACCTGGTAGCCGGCTCGGCGCCCGAGGTGGCCGCGACGAAGGCCCCGATGTCGCGACGCATGAGCGTGCGGGCAGCCTCGGCCGCCGCCGGTATGGGGCCCTGCGGGTTGTCGTCCGTGCGCAGCAGGAACGGTGTGGTGGGCGCGCTCAGGACGACTCCCCTGACGCGCCCGTCTCCCCGGGCGTCAGGCAGCGGACCGCCTCGGCCGCGCCCATGGAGTGTCCGACCAGTACGACGTCCCGTAGCTCCAGGTGGGCGAGCAGGTCGGCCAGGTCGTCGGCGAGACGGTCGAGGTCGTAGGCCCGTCCGGGCACGTCGGAGCGCCCGTGGCCGCGCCGGTCGTAGACGACGCAGCGCATGCCGGCGGCGAGAACGGCGGGGATCTGGTAGTTCCACATCCCGCTGTTGAACGCCCAGGCATGGGCGAACACGACCGTGCGGCCCCCGGCCGGGCCCGCCTCCACGTAGAAGAGCCGGGTCCCGTCGGTGGTGTCGAAGTAGGGCATGGTTGAGGTCCTCTCACAGCCACAGGTCTGCTGGAACTCGGCCATCGTGTGGCCGCCGGGGACCGCAAGAGTTACGCGGCGTGCCGACCAACCTCTTCCGCACCGCGCTGCACCCGGACGGTCACGCCCGCCGTACCCGCAACTTCTCGCAATGATCGGCCCACCTGCTGCGCCGGCTCGACCGGGCCGTCGTACGGAGTCAGGACCCCGCCCTCGTCGCGCTGGCCGACGAGATCGCCACCTGGACGGCCATCCCCGACCGTCGCGGCTGGAGCCGGCTGTCCCCCGACGACGCGGATGATCCGGTGCTGTCCTGGCAGGTGGAAATCGGTGGTGAGGAGCTGTCATTGTTCACCATGATGAGCTCATTCGGGACTCCCATGGACGTCACCCTTTCCGAGCTGTCCGTCGAGCTCTTCTTTCCTGCCGACGAGGCGACCGAGACGGCTCTACGCCGCCGCGCCAAGCTCAGCTGACACCTGCTCCAACGCGAGGCTGGTTCAGGCGCCGACGTCGGTGCCGCGGCTCAGCTTCCCCCAGCCAGCCGCGTCACCAACCTGTCCGATCAGCCCACGTGGCCCGCTGGCGGGACAGGACGCGCGAAGGCAGAAGCAGGTACGGCGGGCGGAGGCCGGAATCTCTGCTGGATGGCGGCGACCAGGAGCGTCCCGGCGAGGGGTGCGGTTGCGGCAGCACGGTCTGCGCCTTGTGGGAGCACGCTCCAGGCGGCGGTCATGAGCAGGGTGAGTACCGCGCAGGCGAGCCAGGAGGCCTGCCATGATAGACCCGAGCAGGGCGGGGACGGCGATGCAGAGCAGCGCGCCGGCCAGGTAGCCGATGGAGTGGCCACGGCCCGATGCGAGTGCCTGAACGGTGCCTGCGGCAGCTGCGAGACGAACAGAGCAGTGTTGCCATCACGTCCAATGAAGGCCCTCTGCGCGTGCCGCCGTCCGGATGATGAGGTGGCACGATGACCAACCACGATGAGGTGGCGGCTGTCCCACCGTTGACACTGGCTTGGGTGAGCCGGCACCTGGAGGTCGGCGAACGAATCGTCAGAACCGAGGCGCTGTACGGCGGCATCACCGCCGAAGTGCGGAGGCTGACCATCGGCACGCGGGACGGAGGAACCCGTCACCTGGTGCTGCGGAGTTACGTCGACCCGCTCTACGTGGGGCACGCCGAGGACTGGCTGAACAGGGAGGCCGGCGCCCTGACCCTGCTCGGGGGGACCGGCGTGCCGGCTCCTGGACTGATCGCGGTTGATCCCACCGCCGCGCATTGCGCGTATCCGTCGCTCCTGATGACGCATCTGGGGGGCCGGACGGTCTTCGGCGATGAGGGATTGAAGACACGCGTTCCTCTGCTGGCCCGTCAACTCGTGGCAATCCATGCGTTGCGACCCGTCGAGCGGCCCAGGGAGTATGTGGCGTTGACGACCGCCGACACCGTCGTGACTCCAAAGGGCGCCGACACGGCGGTATGGGCCGCGGCGATCGACGTGATCCGCAATCCCGCGCCGCCCTATGAAGGGCGATTCCTGCACCGGGACTTCCAACCCGGCAACGTGCTGTTCGACGTGCCGCCCCCAGGGTCGGCAGATGCCCGGATCACCGGCGTCGTTGACTGGGCAGCGACCTCCTGGGGCCCGGCAGATCTCGATGTGGCGCACTGCTCGACCAATCTCGCGCTGCTGCACGGCCCGGCGTGGGGTCTACGGTTCCCTGAGGCGTATGAGAAGGCCGGCGGGGTGCTGGCCGCGGCCGCGAGCGAGCGGCTGTACTGGCGGGTGCGGGACGGGCTGGCATGCTCAGAAGAAGTGCGGCAGGTGGCGCAGCCATGGCGGCAGGCGGGGAGAACAGAGCTGACGACGCGAGCTGTGGAGGGGCGGCTGGATGCCTATGTCACCGCCCTGATGGACGCGCTGGGCTGAGCCGATCGCACACCGCCACCGGGGCACCCCCGAGTACGGCCGACAGCTCTGCGACGCCTCCACATCGAACGTCAATATCACTCGCCGTAACATCTCCCCAAGATCTGTGCCAGAGCCTGTCCTGGGCCTGGTGAACCTGCGCCGGCTGTTCGACGCCGACGAGCACGATCTGCGCGAGGTCCTGAGGGAACTGCGTATCTGCGAACGGGAGGGCCGGGCCGGGTACACGGCGCGGTTGCGGCGTGAGACACGGGTAGACCGACCCGACGGGATCAGCCCAGCCGGGAGAAGGTGGATCCGAAGGTCCCGAGCTACCACGTGGCGCTCGGGTGGCTGTGCTGGAGCCGTCTGGTGCTGCGGCGGCAGTCGCCGGGCCGCCGGGATGTGCTGCTGCGTTTCTTCCACGGTCTGTTCGCCGGTGACGGCGTCGGGCTGAACGGGCACGAGTGTGCTGAGGTGTCATTGGGGCGCGGTCCAGGCGGGCCGAGCACGCGGCCGGACCGGCCCATTAGGCTTGGACGCTCCGGCGGGCGGTCGCCCGCCGTTCGGCGGGGGTAGCGGCGCTCGTGCGGCTGCCCCGGACCACCACATCCAAGGACGGCAACCCAGTGTCTTTCTTCACCATCGGCCACCGCGGTGTCATGGCCGCCGAGCCGGAGAACACCCTGCGCTCCTTTTTGCGGGCCGAACGCGAGGGGCTGGACGGCATCGAGCTGGACCTGCACCTGAGCAAGGACGGCGAGCTGGTCGTCATGCACGACGAGACCCTGGACCGCACGACGGACGGCTCTGGTCCGATCGCCGACCAGAAGCTGCGGAAGCTCAAGAAGCTCGACGCCGGCCTCGGCGAGCGCATCCCCACGTTCGGGGAGGTGCTGGACGCCGTCGGGCCGACGCTCCCGATCCAGGCGGAGATCAAGGACGTGGCCGCCGCCCGGTCGCTGGCCAAGGTGCTCACCGACCGCAACCTGCTGGACCGGGTCTCGGTGCTGTCGTTCCACGACGTGGCGCTGATCGAGATCCACAACCTGCTGCCGCAGGCCCGTACCGTGCTGGTGGCAGGCCCCAGCGCGCACCGCGACACCTTCGTCGGCCGCGCTCAGAAGGTCGGTTCCACCCTGGTCAGCGTGGAGCTGCGCCAGCTGAACCGCGCCATCGTGGAGAAGTGCGGCGCCGCCGGCATCGACGTGATGGCCTGGACCGTCAACGACGAGCGCGACCTGGCGCTGGCCCGAACGCTCGGCCTGGTGGGCTGCGTGACCGACCAGCCCGGCATGAAGCGGCTGGTCGAGGCCACGGCCTGACCTCAGGGGGTCCGGAACCGAACCGGCCGCCCGTGCGGTCAGACGAGAGCACGAACGGCGTGGTGGCAGTCCCCCGCGCGGGGGAACCGGAACCACGGCGCGTTCGCCGACGTCAGTCCGGCTGCTTGACCAGCTCAGACGTCCCTTGGCGCGTACTTGGCACGGGAAGCGGTCTGCTCAGCGCCGACGTAATGATCCCGCTGCACATCCGCTGGCACCTGGTACGTGCAGGCTGCGGCGTGCCGCCAGGTGCTCGATCAAGCGCCGTCGATGCGGTCGAGGATCAATCGGCGATGCCGCCGAAGGCGATCACCTTGCCGACACGGCCGCGAACGAGGAGGTTGCCAGGGCCGCCGTTGTCATCCCGCAGAACGTCGGTGGTGCCCGCCCGGGCCTGGGCGGGCACCACCGTACGCCATGTGCCGGGTCAGACCAGGGGCCACAGCATGGTGGTCAAGGCGAAACCCGCACATCCCATGACCGTCGTCAGAACGGTCCAGGTGCGCAGCCCCGCCGCCACATCGAGGCCGGCGAGCTTGGTGAACATCCAGTACCCGGCGTTGTTGATGTGGGACAGCGCGAGGGCGCCCGCGCCCATCGCCAGGGCCACCAGGGACAGTTGCCCCGTGGACAGATGGGCACGGTGCAGCAGCGGGGTGAGGATGCCGGCGGTGGTGACGAGGGCGACGGTCGCCGACCCCTGGGCGGCCCGCAGGGCGAGCGAGGTGAGGAAGGCCAGCAGCAGCACGGGCAGGCCGGTGCTCTCCAGGACGTCGGCGATCGCGCCGCCGATGCCGCTGGCCACCAGGACCTTGCCGAAGACGCCGCCCGCGCCCGCGACCAGGATCACCATCGCGACGGGCGGCAGTGCGGAGCCCATGACCTCGGAGATGTGTGCGCGGTTCCAGCCGCGGCGGACGCCCAGGAAGTAACCACACAGGGTGACGTCGATGAGCAGTGCCACCATCGGGGCGCCGAGAACAGTGAGTACGGCACGGAGAGTGGAGCCCTCGGGGAGGGTGTTCTGGCCGATGGTGCCGAGGAGGATCAGCAGGATCGGGGTGACGATCAGCGTCAGGACCATACCGAAGGACGGCAACCGGACGTCGGTGCCCCGGATGGCGGGCTTGGTCAGCACGGCGGCGCCCCGGCCGCTCTCGCTCGGCATCGGGCTGTGCGACGTGTCGTGGGATGCCTCCACCGAGCTGGGCATGGCCTCGTCGGTGTCCGGTGCGCCGTACACCTCGGCGTACACCGCCGGATCCACCGGGTACTCGCGTCGGGTGAGACGACGGGAGACGAGGTAGCCGAGCAGGACGACGACGGCCATGAGGGGGATGCCCATCAGCAGCATCAGGCCCTGGCTGGCGCCGATCGCCTCGGCGACCGCGACGGCACCCGGGTGGGCCGGCAGGAAGGCGTGGACGGTGAGCATCGCGGCGCCCATCGGCAGCGCGTACACCAGCAGTGGCTTGCGGGAGGCGCGGGCCACGCCGTACGCGATCGGCATCAGGATGATCAGGCCGACCTCGAAGAAGACGGGGATGCCCAGGACGAACCCGGCGACGGCCAGCGCGAGCGGGGTCCGGCGGGAGCCGAACCTGTCGATGAGGGAGTACGCGAACGCGTGGGCACCTCCGGAGAGTTCGATGATCCGGCCGATCATCGCGCCCAGTGCGATGATCGTGGCGATGTGCCCCAGGGTGGCGCCCATGCCCTCCTCGATGGTCTTCACCAGGTCGGCGGCGGGCACACCCGCGGCGAGCGCGACGCCGATGCTGACGACGACGAGGGCGACGAAGGGCTGGACCTTGACTCTGAGGATGAGCAGGAGCAGGGTCGCGACGCCAGCGGCCGCGATGGCGAGCAGGGTGGTGTGGCTCATCGCCCCTCTCCTTCCGGGGACTTGGGAGACAGGACGGTGACGAGGGCGGAGTCGTCGCGGGCGCCGAGCCCGGCGCGCTCACCGAGCAGGTAGAGCTGTTCGGCCGCGGCGGCCAGGGGCACGGGGACGTGGGCGTCCTTGGCGATGCCGGTGACGATGCCCATGTCCTTGACGAAGATGTCGAGCCGTGACTTGACCTCGGGCTCGGGGCCGTCGTCGTACGTCTGGACCATGCGTGGCCCGCGGTCGGCGAACATGAAGGAGCCGGCGGCGCCGTGCTTGAGGCTGTCCACGACCGCACCCGGATCGAGCACGAGCCCGCGGGCGAGCGCGATCGCCTCGGCCGCGGCCGCGATGTGCACGCCTGCCAGCAACTGGTTGACGGCCTTCATCGCCTGCCCGTCACCGGGTCGCGGGCCGACGACGGTGAGGATGGAGGCGAGCAGGTCGAGGACCGGTCGCGCCGTCTTCAGCGCCGTGTCCTCGGCGCCGACGACAATCAGCAGATCGCCGTTGCCGGCCCGCACCGGGCCACCGCTGACCGGTGCGTCCACGGTCAGTACAGCACGCTCGGCGAGCCGCGCAGCGGTGCTGCGTGCCGCCTCGGGACCGACCGTGCTGGTGAGGATCACGACGGCGCCGGGGCGGAGGGCTTCGGCGGCGCCGTTCTCGCCGAACAGCGCGCCTTCGACCTGGGCCTGGTCGCGTACGGCGAGCACGACGACGTCGGCGTCGGCTGCTGGTTGTCCGCGGCACTGCGGTGCGGGGCCCGGCGCCGGTGGCGCGGTATGCGCGGCGGTGGGATCGGGTGTGCGCGGCGCATGCGCGGTGGCAGCCTGACGCGGACTCCGACCAGCCGCTGGAGGCACTGGTGGTGTTCGGCCTGGTGTGTGCGGTGGTGGGACCAGGGCCTGTACGGGGAGCGGGAGAAGGTCTGGCCGCGCCGGCTTCGCACCGCGTCGCGGGTGGCAGCGCCGGGAGCGATCTGGACCGGTGGCGGATGGTGGGGCGGGATCCGGTCGTCCACCCACAGGTGGTCGCTGTCGCGGAGGCTCTTTTGGACCCGGGGATGGCCTCGCTGCCGTGTCACGACAGCGGCCAGGAGCGTCCGCGGCCGCTGCCCGCTGACGGGGCCGTTCTGCCGCCGGCTCGGCGATGGGCGGGACGGCCTGGTTGGGGCCGCCGGCCGCAGTCGACTACGGCGGCCCGCTCATCGGCTGGATAGGCAATGTCATCCGCATCCGTCGCTTCGTTCTCCTACGGCGAGTTGGGCCCCGTCTCCGAATCTCGTACCGGAGACGGGGCCCTCGCACGTGGGCCGCCCGGCGCTAGAGTTGGCTCAGGATCGTCGGGTCCGTGATCTTCGCGTCCTCAGCCAGCAGCATTGCCTTGCTCAGGATCACCGCGAGGGTGCGATCGCCCTCGAAGGGGAGGTACCCGGTCTGCGGGGTGGCCGGGGTGGACTTCGGGACGATGCACAGGTACTGGTCGTTCGGGGTCATGAGGATGTTGCCCGAGCCCAAGTGGATCTTGTACGTGTGGCGTTCGCCCTTCACCTGCAGGAAGCGGCCCTCCAGCGTGCAGCGGTCGGCGATCGCCAGGCGGGGTATGAGCCGCTCCAACAGGACGCGGCGGGTCTCGGCGCTCTGGTTCAGCTCGCCGAAGCCGTACGACGTCCAGTATTCCCGGAAACGGCCCTCGGGTCCGCCGTCCTGCCAGGTCGGGTCGTTGCCGATGCTTCCGACACCCACGAACAGGTCGACGTCGCGCAGAACTTCGGACAGGACGAGGGGCGGGACGTCCGTCAGAGGCAACGCGTCGACCGGGTCCGCGCCGTCGCGCAGCCACATGCTGTACTCGCCGCCATAGCAGTGCGCCCAGTTCTGGGGGGCGTCCAGCGGGTAGAAGCGCACCTGGTCGGTGGTCAGGCGCAGATAACTACCGGACTCGGTGGTGTCCTCGCCGTAGCCGTCCCCTTCCCCGTGGATCCAGTACTCGGCGCGCAGCCCCCACTGTGGCAGCTCTCGCACGGCGGGCGGGGCCGAGTCGTCGACCATCAGGCGCAGCTTGTTGCGCCAGCCCCGGATCGCGGCCAGGGAGTTGAACTGGTGCTGGCGCAGGATGTGGGCGGCAAAACGGTTGGAGTACGTGCCTGTCGTGCGCTCGGCGTCGGTGAGCAGGTACACCTCGCGGTGGGCCTGCTTGAACGGTTGGGTGACCGCGTGCCGCTCCAGCCAGTCACGCCAGGCGACAATCTCTGCGGGCTCGCGGCCGACCGGGTGCCACAGCCGGACCTCGGCGCCTTCGGTGACCGGGTCGTCGGTGAGGGTGCGCAGCTCGCCATCGGCGTACCCGACCGTCGTACCGTCGACCGTCCACAGCAGGCGGCGGGCCAGGGTACCGGCCAGGGGGTGGTCCAGGTAGCGCTCACGCCAGGTGGCGTAAGGCCAGGTGCGGCGGGCCAGGAACTGGCGGTCCAGGCGCTCGCTCTGCGCGATGAGCATCCTGTCGATGTCCTTGACCGCCGCCTTCAGCTCCTTGAGCTCCTCGGGATGGTCGCGCTTGACAGCGGCAGGCACCGTCCTGACTGCCTTGCCGACGGCGTTGTGCCAGCCGAGCACCGCCTTGCCACCCTGGATCTCCAGCACAGCGGTGATCTCGCCGAGCCGGTGCTCCGCGCGTCCGACCTCGGTCAACCCGTAGGCGGGGACGGCCAGTTCCTCGATTTCCTCGCGGGACAGCCCCAGGGCCTTCGCGCGGGTCTCCAGCGCGTTGTCGAGCAGCTTGAGCGTGCCCCTGTAGGTCACGCGGGTGGCGAGGCGGGCGAGTTCGGCGAGGGCGGGCTCGCCGTCGATCCGGGACAGCGCGGTGACGCCGGCGTTGGCGACCTTCGGGTTGCGCGGGCCGAGCCCGGCGATCTTCTTGAGGGACGTCTCGACCAGGGCGCCGAGGGCGCGGGTGGTGTCCGGGTGTGCGGGCAGCAGGGAGAGCACCCAGGTCAGGCCGCGCAGGGCATTGGCGTTGTAGGGGTCGTAGGCGCTGTTGACGTCGGCCCCGTACTCCGGACGGTCCAGCTCGAAGGTGCGGCGGCCGACGAGGGCGAGCCAGGACAACACGGTCGTCCGGGCGCGGTCGGTGTCGAGGGGTTGGATCAGGGCGCGGGCCCGCTGCTCCCACTTGGGGGTGGGCTTGGCGGCCGTCGCGGTCGTGGCGTGCCGAAGGAGTGCCTGCCAGTCGGGGACCTCCTCGGAGTCCCGCAGGGCCTGCTCGGCCCACACCTCCCCGACGTTGAGGACGGGGTCGGTGAGCTTCTTGACGAAGGTGGTGAGGCGTTCGTCCTGGTAGGTGTCCAGGGCCGAGCGGCGGAAGACGGCCACGACGGCGGGCGCGAGGGCGCGGCCGGCGGCCAGTTCAGCCTCGGCGAGGGCCTCGTGGCGCTCGCCGCACCAGAGGGAGTGCCGACGGCCGAGCTCGTCGAGCAGCTTCAAGCGCTCCACCGAGAGCCGGTCACCGGGCAGGCCGCGCGCGATGATGCCGATGAGGACCAGGGCATTACCCCGGGCGATCGGGCCCGCCTCGGCCGAGTGGTACCGCGCCACCAGGGCGTCGGCCAGCGCGGTGCGGGTCTCGGGCGGCAGCGCGCGCACCTCGTCGAGGACTTTGGCCCACAGCCCGGTCCAGTTGCCGCGGTTCGCTGCCGCGGCCTTCAGCAGGTCGACGGCGAGCGCGTCTGCCTGCCCTTCGGTGGCGTGCTGCCGCATCAGCTCCTTGGTCCGCTGGATCTCCCCCACCATCATCCCCCCACCAACGGCACGAGCTTGAGAAACGTGACCTCCGTGCCCAGCGCGAGCTCGATCTCCTCGTCCGGTTCGGTGACCTGACGATCCCCCACGAGCACCAAGAAGCCGTTGCCGGCGAACGCCCGCAGTGCCAGGTCGGTCTGGGCCTCGGGGTCTATGCGGCGGGGTGTCCTCAGCGCGTACCCGTTGAGCACGCGCTCGGTGTCCTGGGGCCGTACGAGCCCCTGGAACACCTGCGGCGTGCGCGCGTTGTACTCGGCGACCTCCTGGAACACCCGGCGCCGGATCAGCTCACGTACGGTGAGCCGCTCCTCGGCGATCTCGAGCCCCCAGCCGTCGCTCCGGTCCCCTGTGGTCGTCTCGTCGACGAACGTCACGATTGCCATGCCGACGACAGTACGGGCCGCCACTGACAATCGCCGGTTCGGCCCGGTCGGGCCATCACCGGCGCCGGCCGGGCGACGCGTCTGCGGCCACAGGTACTGCCCTAGCGCTGGAGGACTGCGTGGACGCGGGAGCGCCGGAGGTGCCGCGCGACCGGTCGTGGACGGCAGTGAGCTGCCGGGTCAGCTCCACGTCACGGAGCGTCTGGGGGGTATGCCAGCGCGGCGGGCACACGAGGCGGCCCGGGAGACCTTCAGGTGCCGCTGAGCGTGCCGGGCGGGATGCCGGTTCCCGGTGCCTGCTTCTGCAGCAACAGCGCGGCCTCTTCGGTGGTTACGTAGGGCGCGGGTGCGCCGGTGCCGGCTGGCGCGGGCCGGCGGAGGGCACCCAGAGGCCCTGGCGGTGGGGGTCCACCAGGTTCAGGGTGCTGAGGCCGAGGACGTGCGGGCCGGTAGGCGGGGCAGCGTCGGGTGGACGTCCGTGGTGGCGGTGGTGACACAGGGGTTTGCCAGGACCGCTATTCTAGGCAGTGTCCTGGCGATCACGAGCGGAGCCAGATGACGAGCGCCGCTGCGGCGACAGTGCCGAGGTACACGTAGCCGCGCTGGTCGAACCTGGTTGCAGCCGCGCGGAAGGTCTTCAGCTTGTTGATCGCCCGCTCGACGGTGTTGCGCTTCTTGTAGCGGTCCTCGTCGAAACCGGGCGGCCGACCGCCGACCCTGCCGCGCCGGACCCGGTTGGCGGCCTGATCGGCCTTCTCCCACGCGAATCTTGTCCATGACTGACTCAGAGTGGGTGGAGTCGGCGCGCTGCCCAGGCGTGATGACCAGCGAAAGCACCCGGCAACGGCCTTCCGTACTCAGGTGGATCTTGGTGGTGAAGCCGCCGTGCGAGCGGCCGAGCGTTTCACCTCCCGCCCCACCTCTGCCAGCCGGTCGACCAGTTCCGCCTGAATCCGAGCGGCGTTGACCGCCTGGCTGAAGCCCCCTGGACGGGCGGCGGAGCCTGCCGGGCGCCTGCGGCGTGGCGTTGCGCGCGCACGGACGTCGAGTCGACCGGGATGTCCCAGTCGATATCACCTGCCCCGTCTGCCTCCGCCTGGATCCGACGGAGAAGCATCTCCCACGTCCCGTCCGGCGACCAGCGGCGATGCGGTTCATGCACCGTCTTCCACGGCTCGTACCGCTCCGGTAGAAGTCGGGTCACCCCTGTATCCCATAGTCCCATCAAGAAATTGAAGACTCGTCAGGTCGATCACTGCCTTGTGCTCACCTCAGTTCGCCGCCGGACCGCTCCGCGCGGAGCATGGAGAAGATCACCTGATCGTGCCACTGGCCGCCGCGCCACTGCGCGGAGCGCAGTACGCCCTCCCTGACGAAGCCCGCCTTCTCCAACGCACGCTGCTCGGCGAGATTGGCGCAGTCCGTCCAGGCTTGGAGCCGTTCGGCCCTGGTGTGGTCGAAGAGGTACTCGGCCAGCAGTCGCTGGGCGCGGGTGCCTATGCCGCGGCCGTGCGCGGCCGGCATCAGGCCGATCGCCAGGCTCCAGCAGGTGGAGGTGGCGGGCCGCCCCCAGGTGCTGGCGAACCACTCGACCCGCCCCACCGTCCGGCCCGCCTCCGCGACGGAGAGCACGCCGCCGTCGGGGCTGAGCAGGCCCGTCTCCGCGAACTGCCGGCGCAGGCCGGCCGGTGAACCGAAGCCGAACCACTGGTACTGGCCGGTCCCCTCCGGCCCGTTGAACTCGCGCTCGAACAGGTCAAGATCGTCGGCGGTCACCGGGCGCAGCCTAATCTCATCGGACATGGAACGACTCCTGATCCTCTCGACCACACGGTTCGAGCTCGTATGGCCAGCGTGGGCAACGGCATCTGACTCTTCCACACATCAAGCCGCGCCCCGGCAGGACGCCCAGCGGCGCGTGCCTGGAAAACCGTGTAGGATCTCGCCGCGTCCGACATGTCGATCTTTTGCGACCTGGGCTTTCTTGGTTGTCTCACGGCCGTGTCACCATGATCAGTCTCAATTCCGTGACATTTCCTCGTCCGACACCGGGCAGGTCAGCAGTCATCCAGCCCACCACAGCTGTTGGCCCATTCCAGGGCGCTCAGGGGCGCACGCGAATGACGGTCTTGCCCTTGCGCCGCTCGGTCGGGTTGAGCGCAGGGACGGCGTCGTCGAGGGTCGCGACGGTTCCGATGTGCGTGCGAAGGCGCCCGTCCCGCACCCGGTCGACGATCTCCACCAGCTGACTCGGAACGGACTCGACGACGAAGTCGACCGCCAAGCCGTCGGCAGGGCGAGCCTCAACAGGCCCGACCACCGACACCAGCGTCCCGCCAGGCCGGATGATTCTCGCCGAGCGCCTTTGGATGTCAGCACCGATGACATCGAAGACCACGTCGACCCCGCCGATGTCGTCGAGATGCTCGGTGGCGAGGTCGAGGAACTCGTTCGCGCCGAAGTCGAGCGCCGCCTGGCGGTCCGCCGCCCGCCCGGTACCGATGACGTAGGCGCCGAACTCCCGGGCGAGCTGCGTAACCACGGACCCGACTGCGCCGGCGGCGCCGTGTGCGAGGACGCTCTGCCCCGCCTGAAGACGACCGTGCTGGAACAGACCTTGCCACGCGGTCAGGCCGGAGATCGGCAGGCTCGCACCCACCGTGAAGTCGACGTTCCCCGGCAGCGGCGCCAGGTTGCGTGCCTCCACGGCCGCGTACTCGGCCAGGGTTCCATCGCGGTGCCAGTCCGTGATCCCGAACACCCGCTGTCCCAGCGAGAGCCCCGTCGTGCCGTAGCCGAGGGAGGTGACCACTCCGGCGAACTCGTGGCCGATGATCGCCTGGGCTCGATCGCGACCGGCGCGATCGACCCACGTCGAGGGCCACTCCCACTCCGCGGGGACGAAGCCCGACGCATGGACTTCAACGACGACGTCGTTGATCGCCGGCGTCGGCTCAGGCCGCTCCGCGAGTGTGATCCCGGCTGCTTCCGCGGCCGGATCCGTCGCGACGATTGCCTTCACTGGTACCTCCGTATATCTCGTGCTCGCCGGCTCTGTGCGCCGCCCAAGCCATGGAGTGGTCTGATTAGCCCACAGAGGAACGGCAACAAGATCCGTCACCACAGACGGATGGACCGCTGAAACGCGTCGAGTCCAACCGGAGCTCGACGAGCACCACACACCCAGGGCAGCAACACCCACCCACGCGCTAGTCTCACGGCGATGTCATATACGACATCGGTACGACACGGTCGTGCGATTACGACGTCAGCCGTAAGACCCAACAGGTTCGTGTAGGGTCTCAGCGGCGGCGGCCTCCCCCGGTACCTATTTGCTGCCTGTTCCTTGATCCGTCTCACCCTGACCAAGCGGTTGTCGTCTCAAGGGCGAGGCCATTTCCCGCTGGTTCCGATTCGGTCAGGCGTGTAAGTGCTTCTCTCCGCGAGTGAGTTACGACCTCGAAGGAGAACGACGTTCATTGGGAGCCTGCGTCTGATCCACTGATCTGGATCTCCTGGCGTGTCCAGAGCCGGTCCGGCGGATCTTGTAACCGCCTTGACCTCAGCGCGTTGACATGGACATGGAGCGTGGAGATCTCACGAACGAGTAGTGGACTCGACTGAAGCCGCATCTGCACGGTTCGGCGGGCCTTGCCGAAAACTGCTGAGCCGCAGGTCAGCGGCTCCTCTCAATCTCCCCCGGAAACGCCCCTCCCTCATTTCGGGAACACGCGGGGCATCGTCGCAGGTCAGTGCAGCTACTCTGAGCGCCTGACGCCAAGGCGTCGCTGAGGCACTCGAACTCCATGGGACTGTTGACGCTCCTTTGGAGGATGAACGGTCTCCGCTGACCAGCCCTCCGACTGAACCGAGCCCTTCAACGGGATCTCGGCCCGCAGCATCGCGTCCACCAGCGGCGCGTACGCGTCGATCCTCCGGCCCCGCGAGCGACGGCTCGGTGTCCGCAGCGGCGGTGTGCTCGGGGCCGGGGCGGTCAGGTACGTGCGCACCGTCCGCCGTTCACGGTGGTGCGTTGCCCGGTGGTAGCCCGCAGGGGCGGCGAGATGCGGCAAAGCCTCACCGGCGCCCACGTCGTGCGCAGGCCGGACGGCCTTCACCTCGACGCCGGTCTGCGCGGCCCGCTCGGGCCCGAACTGCTGGCCACGCCCTGGCTGTTGGACCGGTTCGACGGACTGCCCGTCGAACCCGCCCGGGTCCTGGCCCAAGGCCGAACGGCGTGCACCGCGGTCTCGAATGCGGGGTGTTGATGGACGGTGGAGCTGTAGGTCGTCGATGCCCCGCAGCTGCCGGGCGAGGTCGTCGACCCATCCGGTAGCCACGGCCGGGGTCGTGCGGGTGTGGTCCGCGGCAGCCGCGGTGAGGGTGGCTGTGGCGCAGTGGACCAGGTGCGCGGTCAGGTCCACCAGCACCTCCCGGAAGCGTTCCGGGTCGGCATTGGCGAGCTCCGCGAGCCGGGTGCCCTCGATGTGCTGGGCGACGAGGGCGGCGTCCTCGCCGCTGTAGTGCACGCTGGTGGCGGGCACCGGGAGGTACCGGCCGAGGGCCTGAAGCCCGGAGTGCTTCCGCTCGACGAGCGTGCGGCTGCGGCCGAACTTGACCACCACCGTTCCGGCGTCCTCGCCGCGGGCGGTGAACACCGGGGTGCTGCTGGGGCGGATCTGCTGAAGTCGTCCGTCCGCGGAGCGGAAGCCGCCGCCGTCGGCGTGGCAAGGCCGGGTTCCTCCCAGAACGGCAGCGGGACTTCGTCGCGCAGCCGCACCACCGCCTGGTCGATGCCGGCGGTCAGCTCGAGCGGCGCGGGCCGTTCGGCAAGGAGCGCCAGGTCCACGCTGCCCGCGGTCATGACCTGCCAGCGGCCGGTGTCGTCCTCGCCGGCGTAGTACAGCTCCGCTGTGCTGTGGCCGGTGGGCAGCAGGGCGGGGTAGAAGGCGTAGCGGGTGTCCGGGGCGTCGGCGGTGCCGCGGTGCAGGACCGGGCCCATCTTGTGCCAGTGCAGTCCGTCGTCGGAGACGGCGGCGGCCAGCGGCCGGGAGGTGCCGGCCCCGTACACCATCAGCAGGCCCTCGTCGGGCAGTTCGGTGACGGCCGGGCAGTCCGCGGCGTACGCGTCGCAGGATCCGGTCGGGCCGAGGTCGAGGGCGAGGTGGTGGCGCTGCCAGGTGACTCCGTCGTCGGAGCGGGCGACGTGGATGCGCCGGTGCTCGCCGTCGTGCCCAGCGTGCCACATCCACCAGCCGTCCCGGCGGCGCAGCACGGCAGGCAGGAGCACGTGGGTGCCCTGGGTGCTGCCGTGCGCGGGGTCGGGGGCCAGAGCGAGGGTGGGCTCACGCCAGCTGCGTCCGCCGTCACAGCTGACGGTCTGGTAGATCTGCCAGGGCCCGTCCTGGGCGCGGGCGCTGAACCACAGCCTCAGCTTGGTGCCGTCGGAGAGCAGGCTTGCGCCCGTCGCGTCCATGGTGCCGGCGGGCATGGGTACCAGGTGCCCGTCGTCGAGCCGGACCGGGCCGCGCTGCGGGCTTCGGTAGATACGGATCTGGTTGCGGCCGCCGGTGTACCAAGGTTCCGGCGCCCGCCCGGGCAACTGCCGCGGCACGAAGACGCGGTCGGCGGCCGGGCCGACGGTGACGGCGAGCAGCCGCCGCCCCTGATGCACCGCCGCGGCCGGGGCGAAGCAGATCCGGCCGTCCGCCCCGGCCACGACCGACCGGGTGCGGCCGATGACATCCACCCGCGGTCGGGCCCCCCAGGACGCTGGCGGCACGGACGTCGATCCGCTGCGGGCCGGGCTGGACGCTGTGCGGGCGCGGGCGGTGAGAAGAAAATGATCACCAGCCTCGATCAGCTCGTCGAGTCCCGCGGTGGCCCGCACGACCTCGCTCAGCTCGGCGAAGGCGGCGGCGTCGGCTGCGACCTCGTCGACGTACGGGCGCATCCAGGCCGCTACACCCTCCACCGCATGACGGTCCACCACCGTCAAACCGGCGGCGCCCAGGAGCTGTTCGGCCTCGGCCAGACGGTGGGTGCGGGTCGCGGACATGTAGTCGTCACGGGAGGCGGACGACAGCGGAAGGTAGCGGCCGTGGTCCAGGTAGCAGGACGCCAGCAGTGTGCGGATGTCCGTAAACCGCCCGCGCTTGAGCAGGTCGCGCAGGATCGACGTCTGGGTGAGGAAGATCGCGAACAGGTGGCCGCCGGGCCGCAGCGCGGCCGCGGCACGCCGGACGCACTCGGCGGCCTCCTGGTCGTCCAACAGGTGGTAGAGCGGCCCGAACAGCAGCACGGCGTCGTAGCGCCCCGGCTCGATGTCCATGTCGTGGCCGCTGGTGTGCTGCATGTGCAGCACCTGGCCGGTCAGGCCGGCCTCGTCGAAGCGGCGGCGGGCTGCGGTGAGGGACTTCGCCGAGATGTCGACGAGGGCGACGTGATGGCCCTGACGGGCCAGGCGCAGGGCGTGGATCCTCGGGCCGGAGCCGACGTCGAGGATGCGGCTGCCCTCACCGAGGTGCTCGGGCAGGATCAGCCGGTGGATGACTTCGGACTCGAGCCGGTGATACGGCCCGCTCTGGGTCCGCATCCACTCCGCCTCGGGGTCGGCGTCGTATCAGGCGCGGACGCGGTCAGTGGTCAGATCGCTGCCAGCAGGTGCCCCTGAGTGCGATCCGGCCGGTGGCGGCGAGCTCTTCGAAATGGGTTTGGAGGAGGTCGGGGTCGATGTCATGGCCGAGGTCACGCAGCCTTTCGTCAAGCTCGTCGGTGGTCAGGGGGCCTGCCGCGAGCAGGCAGGCCACGGTCTGGTCGGCATCACGCAGGACACGCCAGGGCAGCACCAGGGCAGGCAGGGCCTCGGTACGCCGGGCGGCATGGCGGGGCCGAGCGCCACGCTGGCGGCGCCTGCCAGTTGCGGCACGCCGATGCGGCGGTAGGCGGCGACGGAGAAGCTGGTCTCGGCGGCTAGGCCACAGCCCCGCTCGGCCGGCGGCGGCGTCGGCCCGAGTGCTGCCTTTCATGACGACCGGGAAGAGCGGCCATGCTCGCCGGCGCATACCTCATGACGCACTGCGGCTGCTCCGCAGTCGGTGCTGACCAGGTCGCCGTCGCGCAGGCGGTGGTCGTCGGGGATGCCCTGCGCAACGGCGTCGTGCACGGAGGCGCCGAAGGCGGCGAGCAGGACATCTCGGCGTGACCGTGAGGCGCGCGCCGTCGGGCCGGGAACCGGACGTTCCTGACGCGGCACCGCACAAGCGTGTGCCAGTCCGTGCCGGGCGCTGAAAGCGTCCGGTAAGGAAGCTCTCCCTATCTTCCGTCAGTGAGGTGAGCAGCGGCTGCCGCCGCTGCCGGTCACTGGGAGGGAATCGTGGAGAAGCTGAGCGGATGGGTGATCCGCCATCGGCTGGTGGTTGGTCTCAGCTGGCTGGTGATCACGGTGGTGGGCATGCTGGTGGCACCGTCGCTCTCGGGCCGGCTGCAACCGGGCACCCATGTCACCGGCCCCGGCTACACCGCCAACGTGCAGATCGCCCGGAGCTACGGAGGTGCGACCCAGGACCCCGCTGTCGTGGTCCTGGACCTCCCGACCGGACAGACCGTCAATTCGCCGCAGGCGCAGGCGAAACTGCGGGCGGTGGACAGGGGCATCGCCACGGCGGCGCCGAGCCTGCGCCTGGTCTCCTATGCCTCGACCGGCAGTCGGACGCTGGTCGGGAACGGTGGGACGAGCGCGATCGTCCTGGCCTATCCGCCGAAGCCCGGTGACGACATGGCCACCGATCAGATCGACACCCTCACCAGGGCTGTCACAGCGGCGGCGCCAGGTCTGACCGTGCACGGCACCAGTCTGCGGGCCCTGGAGGCCGGCAACACCACCGGCGGCGGCAACTCCAGCGTCACCGGTGAGCTGATCATCGGAGCGATCGGCGCGCTGGTGATCCTGGCCTGGGTGTTCGGGTCGCTGCTGGCGCTGTTGCCGCTGGTCATGGCCCTGATCTCGGTGCTGACGATGCAACTGCTCGTCTACGGGCTGACGTTTCTGATGCCGTCGTCCTCGCCGATCCACCCGGCCGTGCAGTACATCGTGGCGCTGTTGGGCCTGGGCCTGTCGATCGACTACTCGCTGCTGGTGGTCACCCGCTGGCGCGAGGAGCGCGCGGCCGGCAAGAGCAACGACGAAGCGGTGCGCGCGGCCGTGCAGCGGGCCGGGCACAGCGTCTGGTTCAGCGGCATGGTGGCCTCGCTCGGCCTGTTCGCGCTGACCGTCATCCCCAACTCGATGGTCCGCGGCATCGGTGTGTCCGGGCTGTTCATCCCCTCCACCGCGACCCTGGTCGCGCTGACACTGCTCCCCGCGGTGCTGTCCAAGATCGGGCCGCGGATGGACTGGCCGCGGCGGGCGTCGCGACGGCAGGCGGACAGCCGGTTCTGGACCGGCTGGTCGAAGTTCGTGATCAAGCACCGCGTGGCTTCGGCGGTCGCGGGCCTGGGCATCCTGGCCGCGCTGACCGCCACCGCCGCGACCATCGACATCAGCACGCCGAGCAGCCACGCACTGGCCACCGCCGGCGCCTACACCGACGGGCTGCACACCCTGGAAACCGACGGATTTCCGTCCGGGACGTTGACCGCGGTGCCGGTGTACGTCCCGAACGCCGTCGACGCGGGGAACACCGTGAACGCCCTGGACACCGTTTCCAGCCTGCGCGGCGCCGTAGCCCCGGCGGGACCGGCCTGGCACACCGGGGGCAGCGCGATGGTCATCGCGATCCCGTACCACGAGGTCGGCAGCGCCGACGGCGGCACCTCGCTGGCCGACATCCGCCGCAGCGTCCCACCCGGTGTGCTGGCCGGTGGCGAGGGCGCACAGAAGATCGACGAGACCAGCGCCACCTACGGCTCGTTCCCGCTGCTGTTCGCTGTGGTCGCGGTGGTCACCTTCCTGCTGCTGACCCGTGGGATGCGGTCGGTCCTGCTACCTGCCAAGGCCGTGCTGCTCAACATGCTGTCCGTGGCGGCCTCCTACGGCCTGCTGGTGATCGTCTTCCAGCACGGCATCGGCATGAAGGCGCTGTGGGGCGCGTCCACCTACGGCGCGATCGACACCCTTGCCCCGGTGCTGATCTTCGGGTTTCTGTTCGGCGTGTCCATGGACTATGAGGTGTTCATCCTGGCCAGGGTCCGCGAGGGATACGACCGCACCGGATCCACGCGGGAGGGCATCATCGAGGGTGTGTCGCGCACCGGCCGCCTGGTGACCTCCGCCGCGTTGATTCTGTTCTTCGCGCTCGCCTCGCTGGCCACGGCGAACGACGTCACCGTGCGCGAGATCGCCATGGGCCTGGCGTTCGGGGTGGTGCTGGACGCTATCGTGGTCCGGATGCTGCTGCTGCCCGCACTGGTCTCGCTGTTCGGCGACTGGAACTGGTGGCTGCCGGACCGGGCCGCGCGACTGCTCCGGCTCCCGGTGACGCGGTCAGCGGACGAGGCCCGTCCGGAGCCGGTTCCGCAGCGGATCGGGGAGGCATAGGCCGTGCGGGTGCTGGTGGTCGAGGACGAGCCGGACGTCGCCGAAGCCCTGGTCTGGGGTCTGCGGGCCGAGGGATACGTCGTCGACGCGACGGACGACGGCACGAATGGGCTGTGGATGGCGACGGAGAACGCCTACGACGTCATCGTGCTGGACGTCATGCTGCCCGGGCTGGACGGGTACCAGGTGGCCAAGCGCCTGCGCGAGCGCGAGCGCTGGACGCCGATCCTGATGCTCACCGCCATGGACGACGACCTCGACCACGCCGAGGGGCTGGACTCCGGTGCGGACGACTACCTCTCCAAGCCGTTCTCCTACCCGGTCCTCCTCGCCCACCTGCGCTCCCTGACCCGACGCACCCTCGGTGCCAGGCCGGCGGTGCTCATTGCCGCCGGCCTGGCACTGGACCCCGCCGGACGCACCGTCACCCGCGACGGTGCGCCCCTGGAGGTGACCGGCCGGGAGGCCGCCGTGCTGGAGTACCTGCTGCGGCGCAAGGGCTCCGTCATCTCCAAGGCCGAACTGCTGGAGCACTGCTGGGACGCCCACTCCACCGGCGACCCGGCGATCGTCGAGGTCCTCGTGCACCGGCTGCGGCGCAAGATCGAGAGGCCGAGTGGGCCGACCGTCATAGAGACCGTGCGCGGCAAGGGATACGTCATCAGAAGCGAGGAACCATGACCGGGCCTGCGCGCGCCTGGCGCCGTCTGGCACACGGCGCGCGCCCTCGCACCGTGCGGACCCGCGTCACGGTCATCGCCGGTCTCGCGCTCACCGCGGCCGTCATCATCGGGCTCCTCGTGATGTACCTGCTGCAGGTCGGCCAGGCCAAGCGCACCATCGCCGGGCAACTGCGCACCTACGCAGTCCAGATCGAGCAGTCGGCCACCGGCGGGGCGTTCCCGCAGCCACTGCCGCCGTCGGTGCTCGACGCGCAGGCCCAGTCCCAGGTCCTTGCGCCGGACGGGACCGTCATCGCCTCGACACGCAATCTGGCCGGCAGACCGGCTGTGTTCACGCTTGCGGCGGATGCCACGACCCCGGTTCGGCAGAAAGCCGCCGACGGCGTCCTTCCCGGCGAGCTCTCCGTCGTCGGCGAGCACACCAAGGTCGGCGGCCGACCGGTCACCCTCATCACCCTGACTGCCACCAACCAACGCGACCAGGTCGACGAGACCTTCGCCCGGCTGCTCGTCATCGGCGTGCCGGGCACGCTCCTGGTGGCATGCGGCACCGTGTGGTGGGTGGTCGGCCGCGCGCTGCGGCCGGTGGAGCAGATCCGGCGCACCGCCGCCGCCATCACCGCCGCCGAGTTGTCCCAGCGCGTCCCCGAGCCCGGCACCGACGACGAGATCGGCCACCTGGCCCGCACCATGAACGACATGCTCGCCCGGCTGGACGACTCCGCCGCACGGCAACGCCGCTTCGTCGCCGACGCCAGCCACGAACTCCGCAGCCCCCTGACGGCCATCCGCACCGGCCTCGAGGTCGGACTCGCACACCCCGACCGCGCACCCTGGCCCGACATCGCCTCACGGGCCGCCCGGCAGACCGAACGCCTCGAAGCGCTGATCTCCCAGCTCCTCGCCCTGGCTAGGGCCGACGCCGGAAAGCTGGCCGCGCGCCGGCAAACCGTCGACCTGTCCGCGTTGCTCGCCGAGATCCGGGCGACAACCACGGCGCCGCACCTGGAGATCGAGCTCGCGGTACCGGCGCACACCACGGTGACCGGTAACCCTGAGGACCTGTCCCGGCTGTTCCGCAACCTCATCGACAACGCCGCCCGGTACGCGCGGACGAGGGTGTCCCTCACGGCGGGGGTCGAACCGGACGGCATCCGGGTCGAGATCGGCGATGACGGACCGGGAATCCCGGTCGAGGAACGCGAGCGGGTCTTCGACCGCTTCGTCCGCCTCGACGCCGACCGGGGACACGGCACCCGCTCCACCGGGCTCGGGCTGCCCATCGCCCGGGAGATCGCCACGGCGCACGGCGGCACGATCACGCTCACCGAGACCGAAGGCGGCGGAACGCGCGCCGTGGTAACTCTGCCACGCTGACCTGAAGCGTGGCGTTTGAAGGCACGGGTGACCCTGTTGCCCATTGAGCGGTGTGCATCGTGAAGCCGCAGGTCAAGAGTCTCGTGGAGAACCGGCTCGAGCGTATGCAGTATCGGCCCGACCTGATCGATGGTTTCTTGGCACGGACCGGCCTCTCGCTGGAGGCCGAACCGCCGTGACAGCCCCTGACCTTTCAAGTTCTGTACTCGCGGATTCGGGTCAGATGTGTCCCCACAAGAGGCGGCGGGTGGACGGGATCATGTAGGTGCCGTTCGGCGCGGCGTAGTCCTCGAGCCGGGCCGCGTAGCAGCGGCGAAGTTCGGTGACCGCGTCGGCAGCCAAGGTTGATACGGCAGGGTGCCAGATGCCGGGCCCCGTGAGCATCGACCACAGCAAGTCGAACCCGTTGGCCGGCGTCGACCAACTGAACAGCTCGGTGTGCAGTTCGGTCACACCGATCTCGGCGAGCGTGTGCTCGGGTAGTGCCCCGGCCGCTCGGGCATCGAGCTCGTCGAGCGGAGGCAGCAGTGCCTCGTCGGCCAGTCCGCGCAGCGACTCCATGGATGCGTATGCGACCGTGTTCAACTCGAGCCGGTCCCATACGGAGATGCTGAAAGCGCAGCCCGGCCGTGCGATCCGGGAGAACTCGGCGGTGATGCGGGCGACGTCCTCCAGGGCCAGGAAGCCGAACCGGGACACGACAGCGTCGACGCTACCGGACGGTACGTCCAGTTTCTTCATGTCCGTGTGTGCAAAGCGAACGTTGGCCCGACCGGACGCCCGGGTACGGGCATGCGCGAGTATGTCCTGCGAGGCGTCGACGCCTCGCAATTCCACATCCGGGTGACGCTCGAGCACGGACAGACCGGGTTCCCCGGGGCCGCAGGCGAGATCGATCAGCCGGGAACGCGGTGCAAGCTCGGGAAGCCGATTCACGATCGCCCGGGCCACGGGTGCGAACGAATCAGCGAACCTTGCGAACGCCGTGGCCGGCCCCCGGTCGTAGTCGATGGAAGCCTAGTCGGTCATGGTCTGGAAGCCTTGCGTGGTCGGGTAGTTTGCGGCTTGCTGAGGTCAGGGCTGGTCGCCTACGAGAGCGATGGCGCGCGTCTCGGGAACTCCCAGCATCAGCAGGCTCGTGATCGTCGCTGCTCGGGCGCCGAAGGTCCCGTTCGACAGGTCGCTGTCCGCGATGGCGAACACGACGCCGTAGGCGACCTGGCTCAGAATGCCTGCCGGCAGGTGCTGTGCGAACACCTCGGTGTCCTGGCCCCGTTTGACGAGGTCGGCGAGGAGCTCGTCGACTGGCCCGAGCAGGGCGTGGATCGCCTCGCCGTACTCGCCACGGCGCAGCGCCAGCAGCACTCGGTACCGGTGTGCCACCGGCCAGAGGCGGGCGATGAATTCGACCCACGCCGCGTCCGCTTCCGCGTCGGAGGCGTTGACTTCGGTGAGCACGGCTGTCATCTCGGCGACGGCCCGTTCCGTGAGTGTCCGAACCAGGTCGAGGCGCGAGGGGAAATGGTCATAGACCGTGCGACGGACGACGCCGGCGGTGGAGGCGATCTCGCCCATTCCGGCGTCGGGGTTGTCTCCGAGCAGATCGAGGGCGACGTCGAGGATGCGTTCGCGTGTCTCGTTCATCGAGCGCACACGGGAGGACTCGGTGGGCACGGCGCCAGTATTGCACACCGGTGTACAGTGAGATTGACTGTACAGCAGTGTGCAGCGAGAGTTGCGCTGCGCTTCGAAGCTCAGGAGAAGAGAAGAAGGCCATGACCGCACCGGCGCCGCCTGCCTCGGCCCTCGTCCGCCCGTTCACCGTGTCAATCCCGGAATCGGAGATCGATGACGTCAAGCAGCGACTGGCCAGAACCCGGTGGCCGGATCCGGAAACGGTGGGCGACTGGTCGCAAGGGGTTCGCGTAGAGCACGCCAGGTCTCTGGTCGAGCACTGGGAGCGCGGCTACGACTGGCGACGCTTGGAGTCCGAACTCAATCGCTTCCCCCAGTTCCTGACCGAGATCGACGGGCTGGACATCCACTTCATCCACGTCAGGTCCAAGAACCCCCACGCGATGCCGCTGATACTCACGCACGGATGGCCGGGCTCGATCCTCGACTTCCTGAATCTGATCGGCCCGCTGACCGATCCGGTCTCGTTCGGAGGAGACGCCGGCGATTCATTCGACGTCGTCGTCCCGTCGCTCCCCGGGTTCGGGTTCTCCCAGAAGCCCACGGAGACCGGGTGGACCGTCTCGCGCATCGCGAGCGCGTGGGCGGAGCTGATGAAACGTCTCGGCTACACGAAATGGGCCGCACAAGGCGGCGACTGGGGTGCCGTCGTCACCAGCGCCCTGGGGGCCATGCAACCTGAGGGGCTACTCGGAATTCATCTGAACACCCAGTACGCCTTTCCCGCACAGATACCCGACACCCTGTCGCCGGAACAGCGCGACGCCGTGGAGACCCTCGCCCTCTACACCGGCGATCTCGGCGGGTCGAACCACCTTCAGGGCACGAAGCCGGAGACGGTCGGATTCGCCCTGGCGGACTCTCCCGTCGGCCAGGCAGCCTGGATCTACGAGAAGTTCCAGTCCAAGACCGACAACCACGGGCTCGCCGAGGACGCTCTCAGCATCGACGACATGCTCGACGCGATATCCCTCTACTGGTTCACCAACAGCGCAGCGTCGTCCGGCCGCATCTACTGGGAGAACAGATCGCTCACTTTCGCCGGCCCGAAGGTGACGCTTCCGGTCGCGGTGACCGTCTTCCCGAGGGACATCCCACGCGTGCCACGTAGCTGGATCGAAGACACCTACAGCAATCTGATCCACTACGGCGAGGCCGACAAGGGCGGGCACTTCGCGGCCCTGGAACAGCCCGCGATCCTTGTCAGCGAAATCCGCACCGGCCTGCGCACCCTTCGTTCCTGACGCCAACGCGCGAGCCCAGCGGGCAATAAGCGAGTCTTCCAACGTTTTGCCCGTTGGTCTGGATCAGGATTACTGGTCGGCGGGGACGGGCGGAGCCTGAATGCCGGGGCTGTGCGAACAGTCCGGGTTCGGTCTCGTCGAGGAAGCCGAGGCTGACCAGGCGTGTGGGTTTCGCGCGGGTGCCTGCGACATGCTTGGGCATCACAGGTAGAGAGGACGAGCAGACAGCGGTGGGCGCGGTCGGCGGCCACGTCCCGACCGACGCGCGAATCGCCAGCCGCCAGGCGGCGCCCGGGATCAGTCGAGCGCAGCGGTGCGGAGTAGGCGGAGTGCTTCACGGAACATGTGGCCGGCCGCTTCACCGAGTACGGAGAAGTGCTCGTGCAGGACCCGGTCGGCGACCGGGCGTCCTCTCGCCAATTGGCCGCGCCCGTCGGCAGTGAGGACCAGGATGGACGCGCGGGCGTCGGTGGGGTCGGTGCGGCGCTCGCACAGCCCCCGGCGGACGACCCGGTCCGCCGCCTGGCTCGCGCCGCCGACCGTGATCGCGAGCGCCCGCACGAGATCACTGACCTTGCAGCCGTTGAGAAGTCATCTCATTTGGTAAGCCTGCGGTAGCAGATGAGGGTGCAGGCGATGCTGGTGAAGGCGAGGAAGTGCTCGGCTTTGCGCTCGTAGCGGCGGTGCAGGCGGCGGCATCCGGC
>NZ_JBIRXG010000045.1:0-39679 GCF_044388685.1 Streptomyces sp. NPDC020192
GCCTTGCCCGCGAAGGGGTTGCTCTCGCTGCTGGCCTGCGGGGTCCACGAACCGCTCAGGCTGGAGGCCGTGAACGAGCGGAAGTAGCGCTGCTCATTCGCACCCCGAGCCTCGACGATCATGAGGTACTGGTTCTGGCCCTGGACCTTGTAGACCTGTGGCGCCTCGAACAGGTTCTTCACCGTGTCGCTCATGACCGTGGTGTACGACGAGCCGAAGTTGCCCGGGAAGTTCCCGATCGGCATGCTCGCCCGGTAGATGCTGCCGTTGTCACCGGCGAAGAACAGGTACATGTTCTGGCCGTCAGCGATCAGGGTCTGGTCGATCGGGGCGGAGTTGGGGATGCTGCCGGTGAACAGCGGCTGCGGCGCGGACCAGCCGTTGGGGTTGGTGGGGTCGCTGGAGGTGCGGTAGATGAAGGGCCACGCACCCCACTGGTACGCCAGCACCCAGATGTTCTTGGGCGCGAAGTAGAACAGCGTGGGCGCCACCGTGGACTGGCTCATCCCGGTCTGGCCGGCCGACGCCATGTCCGACCAGTTCGTGAAGGGAGCGAACGCCATCGAGCCGTACGACGATCCCGACACGTTCGACGCGTAGACCAGGTGCTTGCCGTTGTACACGACGTCGGTGAAGTCCTTCAGCGAGGCCCACCCGTTGGCCGGCTGCGCCAACGCACCCGTCGACGACCAGCGGTACGTCGACGGCAGAGCACAGTTACCGCCCGGCGGGGTCGACGTGGACAGGCCGGTCCACTTCTGGTTGCTGCCGCCGTTGCACGTCCAGATCTCCACCGACGTACCGTTGGCTGTACCGGAACCCGTGACGTCCAGGCACAGCCCGGACTCCACTCCGACGATCGTGCCGTCGGAGTTCACCCGCCACTGCTGGTTCGCACCGCCGGTACAGGTCCAGATCTGCACCCGGGTGCCGGCCGTGGTGGCGTGGCCCGGAACATCCAGGCACTTGTTGCCGTACACGGTCAGCTGGTTGCTGTCCGTCGACGTCCACTGCTGGTTGGATCCGCCCGAGCAGTCCCAGATCTGCAGGTACGTGCCGTCGGTCTGGCTGGCGTTCGGCACATCGAGACACCGGCCGGAACCAGCACCGCGCAAGGCGCCGCTGGTGGCCGCATGAGCCGGGCCGGCGACGAGCGTCGCCATCAACGTGACCAGGGCCGCAACTGCAGCGGCGAGCACCACGGACAGATGTCCGCGGCTGAAACTTCGGCGTGGCATGGGGACCTCGTGATCCTTGAGTAAGCGGTTGGGGTTGGCCTCGTCGGAGGCTGTCCGGCCTGTCGTTGTGGTGCGGTTCGTAGCGGTCCGAGGGCACCGGGCGTGTTCCCGACGCGGATGACGTCGATGCCCGCGAAGTCCTGCCGGATCACGGGTTCATGTACTTTCCGGCGGCGGCATGGACCGACTCCTTGGAAGGGAGTGGCTGCGGCGCGGCAGGCGCCAACCAGCGGGAGAACCGCGTCGCGGCGAGGCCAGGGCGGCCGCCCGCACGCGACGACGGGGGGAAGGATTGTCGAGACCATGACATATGCATCGTGCGGGATGCTCCTTGCGGCTCAGCCGTTCCGGTGGGTGTGACCCGGAGGTGCCCTGCTGTGTGAGTGAGCGGACCTGTGTGTTCGTTATGTCGAACAAGAGTCGGATTGTCGAGCAACCTGGATGATAGGGAACCGGTGAACGGCGTCAATACTTCTCGCATGATTCGCAAGGAGTAGCGAAACATTCGCGAGGCCTTGTGAAGGAAACTCTGCACGTCAAGCCGATCGAACGGCCGACCATGCGGATGGACAGCCCTTTGGTGCCGGAGTCGGTCCGATTTCGCGGACGTGTTGACCTGGCCCGGCGCCCCTCTGGTATCCGTGAGCATCCCGACTTTCCGAATGGCGTACGAAATTTCGGAACCTATTCAGGTGATCCCCGGAGAAGGAGCCCCGGGTGCCCAGACGATCAGGCGGACGGCTGCTGCGTCTCCTCGCGACCGCCGTGCTGACGGTCACCGCGTCCGCGACGGCCTCCTCCCACTCCACCGCCACGGCCGCGCCGGGCAGCCCTGCGCTCACCCCGCCGCTGGGGTGGAACAGCTGGAACAGCTTCGGGTGCGGGGTCACTGAGGCCCAGGTGTGCCAGGCCGCCGACGCGATGGTGTCCACGGGCATGCGGGACGCGGCTATCGGTACGTCGTGGTCGACGTCTGCTGGTTCGACCCGCAGCGCGACGGGGCGGGCAACCTGCGGGCCGATCCGGTCAAGTTCCCGAGCGGGATGAAAGCGCTCGGCGACTACATCGACGGCAAGGGGCTGAAGTTCGGGATCTGCCAGGTGCCGGGGGAGCGCACCTGCACCCAGGCCACGGGCGGCTACCCGGGGTCCACCGGCGGCAGAGGACACGAAGCCCAGGACGCCGCCACGTTCGCCTCATGGGGGCGTCGACTACCTCAAGTACGACTGGTGTTCGTCGAGCGGTACCCGTGGCGAGCAGGTCGCGCCGTTCACGCTCATGCGTGACACCCTGCGCGCCACGGGGCGGCCGATCGTCTACAGCATCAACCCCAAAGCCTGCACGCCATCACCGGCGCCACCTACAACTGGGGCGAGGTCGCCGACCTGTGGCGGACGTCCGAGGACCTGCTGGACATCTGGCAGAACGGCAACACGAGCAGCTGCCCGATGGGTGCCAGCAACGTTCTGGACGTCACCGCACCGCCGGCGGCGCGGTCCGGCCCGGGAACTGGAACGACCCCGACATGCTGGTCGTCGGCCGCCCCGGCCTGTCACTGACCGCATCCCGTTCGCACTTCGCCCTGTGGGCGCTGCTGGGCGCCCCGCTCATGGCCGGCAACGACATCCGCACCCTGTCCGCCGACGTGAGCGCGATCCTGCGCAACGGCCAGGCCGGCCAGAGGTGGAGCCGCGTATGAAGGGGAAGTCGCACGATGACAAGGACAAGGTCCCTCTTACGGCCCGTGGTCATCACGGTGTGTTCACCGTGCTTGCGGACGTGCGGGACGCTGAGGTGGACGAATCCCTCGGGCTGCGGGCCGAAGCCGTCCTTCATCACGGGCGGGCCGGTCGCGGCGAGGGGGACGGCGCCGACCCGTTGGTAGGCGGAGTTCAGGGCGGGGATGTCCACCCGCCGTCGATTCCCAGCCACGGAAACCGCTCGCCAGGCAGGCTGGCGCTCTGCTTGGCTCACCCCATGAGCGATCTCCACATCCGCCACGCCGCCCTCGCGGACATCGACACCGTGCTGCGGTTCTGGCGCGACGCCGCGGAAGGAACGAGCATCAGCGACGACCACGACGGAGTGGCCCGCCTCATCACACGAGGCCCCGAAGCCCTGCTCCTCGCAGAGCGCGACGGCCTCCTCACCGGAACCGTCATAGCCGGCTTCCCGCCGCGGGCGCTGACCGGGGAGGGCTGCCCGCGGTAGGGCCGAGCAGGTCGCAGTCGTAGGTACGGTGGTGAAGACGGATACCGGGTTCGGCGTGTCCTTCTCGTTCGTGGTACTGGTGGGCGGCGGCGTAGTTCAGCGCCCACTTGTCGTCCTGTGTGCGGCGTGGCTTCGGCTTCTCGTCCTCGGCCGCCGGTTGGATCCCGAGGACGTGCTCGCACATCCACTGCTGCACGGCGGTGAGTTTGTCGAAGCCGAGTTGCTGCTGGCGTACCCAACGCCCGAGGTCGTCGCCCTGGCGCACGGCCTCGGCCGGTGCGGTGGGCAGGGTGCCGTCGGCGACCAGGTGCCGGCGGACGAGGTGGAAGGCACGCTGCCCATTGCACCGGCTGGACGGGGCACCAGGACGGGTCGATGTCCTCCAACTGCTCGTGCCGCTGCGGGGCCAGCGTCCCGGCGCGGACGTCGGCCCTTCTCGGGGTTGAGGACGTGCAGGTTGATGAGCGCCGCCAGGGCGGTCGGGTGGCGCGGGGTGCTGAACTTCAGCAGTGCCCGCGGGCACCGCGATGAGGTTGCCTTCACCCTCGGCGCTCTCTTCGTCCTGGCTTCCCGTGCGGCTCTGGACGTCCTAGATGATCGATTCCAAGGGTTGGTGGTCGTAGGGATTCCGGACCGGAGGGGTGGCGCGCTCCCATAGGCTGAGCCCTCGTCCGCACTGTCTGGGGGAGTAATGACCAGTAGGTTCACCGAGTTGGTTGTCGACTGCCACGATCCGGAGCGGCTCGCGGCCTTCTGGTGCGCGGTTCTGGGCTTCAAGGTGATCGACCGGAGCGAGGGCAAGGTCGAGATCGGCTCCTGGGAGCCGACCGTCGAGGAGGTCCGGGCCCGCCAGATGCCGCCCACCCTGCTCTTCATCCGGGTGCCCGAGGGCAAGAGCGTGAAGAACCGGCTCCACCTGGACGTCAGCCCGATCGACGGCAGTACCGACGACGAGGTGGCCAGGCTGCTTGGCCTTGGCGCCGCCAAGGTGGACGTGGGCCAGGGCCCTGTCCGGAGCTGGGTGGTCATGGCCGACCCCGAGGGCAACGAGTTCGATGTCGTGCGCACCCTGGCACCGTCCAACTAGATGATTATTCCCAAGGGTTACGTAGTGGTCGTAGGCGGTCAGTGAGCGCAGGACGGGCTGTCCGCTCTGGTCGTTGTGCCAGATGGCGGTGGTCAGCGTGAGGATGCGCTGCATGATGCGGGCGACGACGCCGGCGGGTGTGTGGCCGTGTCGCTGTTCGAGGTTGAGCTGGCCCTTGAAGGTCTCGTTGACCGACTCGATGACCTGCCGCAGTGGTTTGAACGGCTCGGCTCCGGGCCGCTTCGGTTCACCCTTGCGGGTCGGCCGCAGCAGCCGGATGCCGTGCTCGGCCAGTTGGTGCTCGAAGTCGCGGCCGAAGTAGTCTTGTCGCCGATCAAGGTCTGTCCGGGCCGGGTGGCGAGGAGTTCCGGTTCGGCGTCGAGCAGGTCCAGCAGCGTCTCGCGCTCGTCGGCTTTCGCTCCGGTCAGCGCGAAGGCGACGGGCAGTCCCTGGAGCGTGCACACCAGGTGCAGGCGCAGGCCCCAAAGGAAGCGGCTGTGGCTGGCGCAGAAGCCGTACTCGGCCCATCCGGCCAGCTCGGAGCGTTTGACGGTCTCGCGGGAGCGGCCGCATTCCACGGGCGTGGAGTCCACGATCCATACGTCGTCGCTCCACACGGATGTGTCGATGGCCAGCAGCCGGGTGATTCGGCGCAGCAGCTCGATGGCCTTGCGCAGGCGCTTGTTGTAGCCGGGCTGCTGGGGCAGGTACGGGAACAGATGCCGCAGATGAGCGCGGGCGTGGCGGAGCCACTTGGCCTCGGAGGTGAACCCGAGCATGGCCTGCATCACCGCGAGGGTGACCAGCTCGGCGTCGGTGAGTTTGGGGGTGGTCCCGACAGCCGGTCGCCATGGCGCGAGATGCGGCGATGCCTTCAGCAGGTCGTAGGATTTCACATACAGTGCGGTGGCGAGGGAGTCCAAGTCTGGCGTCACAACCGCACTTTGGGCTCCCACATCTCATGCGCGCAGCCGATCCCTTGGAATCGACCAGCTAGGAGCAGCTTGGCGTCTGTGGTACGGCTAGCGCTTCCACGATGCGGGTGTCGTGCAGCCCGCAGGGCTTCCAGGAGCTTGGCCAGGCCGCCGTGGGCCTTGCTCGTGAGCATGGTGTCCGCGGTCTCCCCGGGCCCGAGCGGGATCGGCACCATGAGGGAGGCGACCTTGCCTTCGCCGGGCTGGATGCGCAGGGCGCGGCCGACGGCTTGGACGAGGTCGGGCATGGACCCGCGGACGTCGGCGAAGTACACGCTGTCGCGGTTCTTGGTGTCCACGCCCTCGCCCAGGACCTTCGCGGACCCCAGGAATCGCCTGGCCGCGTCCGCGTCGCCGTCGGCGAACTCGCCCAGCACACGCCGCCGGTGGACCGCAGGATGGTCACCGCACAGCCAGTCCGCCCAGATATTGCGCGCGTACAGCTTCGGGTCGTCCGCGTGTAACTGCGCGGCGACGTCGGGCAGGCCTGCCGCGAACGCCTCGGCCTCCTTGACCAGGTGGTGGAAGGCCAGCGTGCTACGGAAGTCCTCCTCGGTCGACGCCTTCACCAGCGCTGTCTGCAGAGCCGCGATCCAGGCCCCGCGCACAGGGTCCGACCGGCCGTCCGCGCCCAGCAACTGAGCTGGCTGGAGCTGGGCGTCCGTGATATCCACGCACACCACCTGATACAGCGCGCACATCCCCCAGCTGACCGCCCCGACAGCGTCAGCGTGGAGCAGCGGGCCCCGAACGGGCCGTCCGGATCGTCTTCCCTTGACGCCGCCAACTCACCGGTCCCGCCGGGCTCGGCGTCGTCGTTCAGCTGCTACAGCCGCGGCCTGGCAGTCGTGTACAGCCGGCGCATGGCGGGGATGCGGGTGTTGTCGTGGACGACCGCCCACGGCTTGCCGGTCCGCCGCGATGTGCGGTGCGCTTCACCCACGACGATCAGGTCCCAGTCGGGAAGGCCGGCGGCGTGCGAGCGCTCCAGGGTGCCGAGTCCGAGCGAGGTGCAGGGAGCTCAGCCGCTCGCCGCAGTTCGGCGACGGCCGCTGCGGCGTCATGGTCGCCTTGTTCCTCGTGGAGCAGTTGCGCTTGCGCCCAGGCGTTGTCGGCTTCCTCCAACCGGCTGCTCTCTTCGGAGTGGATATCACCGAGCGTGTCGAGCAGCGACATCTCGGCCGGGCTGTGCCCGGATCCCCGAAGAATCACCTGCGCCCGCTCAGCCACCCCCAGCGCACCGTCCCGACGACCCATCTGGAGATAGGTATCGCCAGCGTTCATCAGGGCCATGGCCTCGTTCAGACCGTCCCCGGCCGCTCGGCTGATCGCGATCGCTTCCTCGTACGTTTGCACCGACTCCTCGAACCGACCCAGCTCGTCGAGGGCGATGGCGAGGTTGTTCAGCGCGATCGATTCGCGCACCGGATCGCCGAGCTGCCGGCAGGCAGGGCGTGCCCGCCGCCCGTACCCGACCGTCTCCTCGAACCGGCCGCCCTGGCGCCGGGCAGAGCACAGCCCGTTCAGGCCGCGCGCCTCGGCCTCCCGGTCACCGGCCGCCTGGGTCGCCGTCAGCGCAGGCCCCGCAGATCCAGATGCTCCAGGACCTGGTCGGCGTCCGTGTCCGGTCGCCACCGCGCATGCGTCACCGTGCACGACTTCGGCTTCGCAATGCACAACGGGCGGCCGTACGCGTACCTGGTGATGCAACTGCTCCCCGGCGAGTCCCTCAGCGCCGCCCTGAAGGCCGGCCAACTGCCCCTGCCGACGGCCCTGTACGCGACGGCCTGTGTCGCCGACGCTCTGGACGCCGCGCATGAGGCGGGCCTGACACACCGGGACATCAAGCCGTCCAACAGCATGGTCCGGGACAACGGCGAGGCGACGGTCGTGGACTTCGGTATCGCCAAGGGGAGCGACGCACGGCACGACATCACCACCACCCCTGGGGTCACGCACTCGGACACCCTGGTGCCGCGCCCGCTGCCCCGAGGCTGCGAGCGCCGGGACCTTGTCGAGGAGCCGGCGCATCCGGTGGGCGAACCTGCGCGCTCCGGTACGGCGCAGCGGCCACCCCGGATACCGGACAGGGACGGGGGTGGGCACCCCGGAACACGCCAAGTCCTCGAACGGCTCACGGAACTGGGTGCGCCAGCGTGAACCGCGTCGTGTCCGTCGATACCGCCGTCCGTCCCCGGCCCATGGCACATGATGTACGCGTGACTGGAACATCCTTACGGGAAGGGCCGGGCGAGCCGCCCGCCGACGGGCCCGCCTGGCCGGAACTCTCGCCGCCCGAGCGGGACTTGCTCGACCGTCTGCTGCTCTTCGCCCACGCGGGAGGCGCCGCGCGGCGCTCCGAGGTGCTGCGGCACGAACGCACGAAGGCCGCGCGCACGGCGCTGATGGCCAAGTGCAGCAACGGGCGTTGGGGCAACGTCCTGATGGCACATCAACTCGGACTGCTCGCCTGGCTACTCGGCACCGACACGGGCGACCGGGCGGAACTCGGCGTCGCCGCCGACTGGCTGGCCGTCGTCCACCAGGCCGATCCGGCGCTGCTGCCCGAGCCGCTGCGGTCGGCCCGGCACGAGCGGTTCACCCCGGAGGGGCTGGCCGGGCTGACCGACGCCGCCGACGACAGGGAGCGCGCGCTGGCCGCGGCGCAGGAGTTCATCGCCGGCGGACTCGGCTGGGCGGCGAAGCCCGAGGAGGCCGAGGCGATCTCGGCCTACGTTCGCGGCCGCGACCTCTCCCTGCGCGACGAGACGACGACCGAGGCGCACGGGGCCGCGCTGCGGGCCGTCGCGGCCCTTCCGGCACGGCACTGGCTGCGCCCGTACGCCCTCGAACTCGCCGCCAACACCACCACCCTGCTCGCCTTGGCCCGGGGCGCGCTGTACGCCGAGGAGGCGGAGCACTTCGCACGGCAGGCTGTCGAGTCGGCTCACCCGCACCACCCGCAACGGGCGAGGTGCCTCTCCGTCCTGCACGCGTACCGGGTCTCGGCGCTGAGCTCCTTGCTGATCGACGCCGACATGACCCGCCCCGACGCCCTGCTGCCGCCCGCCGCGTGCCGGGAGACCGTGGAGCTGGGCCGCGAGGTGCTCGCCCTGCTGGCGGACGACAACCCGCGCGTGGGCGACACCCTGTCGTTCCAGACGTCGGCGCTGTTCCTCCTCCTGTGCGGCGACCCGTACGACCGGGCCCTGCGGACGGAGCTGCTGCGACACGGACGGCTGGCCGCGGAGCGGGTCGGCGGTACTCCGCGCAAGGAGGCCACCCGCTGGCTGGAACTGGGCGACTACCTCAAGTTGCTCTTCCTCTGGACGGCCGATCAGGAGGTGCTCCGGCAGCTGATCGACGCGACCGCTGCCGCGGACCGGGTGGCGCCGGCGGGGTCGGTCGTCGCGGCGAGGGCGGCCTGCGCGCTCGGCTGGGCCGAGTTCCGGCGGGCGGCGGCACGCGGCGACCTGCGCGGCCTGAACGTGGCCGCGGACCATTTCCTCCGGGTCACCGGGGAACTCGGCCAGCCGGCCGCCGACGACACCCCCGAGGACGCGGCGGAGCGGGAGCTGTTCCGTCTCTCCGCGCACAACGACCTGCAGACGGTTCTCCTGACCCGCTCCGAACTCACCGGCGGCGACCACACGTCCCGGCAGGAAGCGCTGACCCGGCAGCCGGAGCCGGATCCCGGCGTCCTCACCGGCTCCGGCGACATCTTCGACCTGGTCAACCGGCGACAGCTGGCCGCTGCCCGACTCCACCAGGCCCAGCAGCAGTTCACCGCGCAGTGGGTCCAGGCCACCTATGACAACAGACCGAAGGTGCTGCGCAGGGCGGCCGCGCACCTGCGCAGGGCGGCGGACGAGTTCGCCGCCGCGGTGCCGGGGCAGCGGTACATGGCCGACGGGAGCCATGAGATGGCCGCGCTCGCCGTCCGGCAGGCTGACGCCATGGAGAGCGGTGAGATCGGCACCGCCGCGGGAATGGTGGCCGATCTGCTGGCGGAGGACTCCCCGGATCTGTTGCTGGACGACTCCGTGTTCGGCCGGGAGGACGGCGGACGCCGGGTCGTCACCTCATCCTCGGACGGTGTCCAGGACCAGCGGCAGAGGTGGGACAAGGCACTCGTACAGCACCATCTCCATGGGCACCAGGTCGTCCGCATGCGGCTCACCGTGGCCCGCCAGGAGGCTCATCGGGCGGTCGCGGAGTTCGAACGTGGCGCTTCGTACGCCGACGCCTGGTCAAGGGCGCTGGCCTTCTGCGAGCGGGCCTGCGCAGACCCGGCCGCCTCGCCCGCCGACCTGCTGCCCGTCACACGTTTCATCGCCGAGACGGCCGTACGGCTGGACGACGTACCGGCCGTCGCACCGCTGCTGGCCGCCGCCGTCAAGGCCGCCGGAACGCTGGCCTCGCCACGATTCCCGCGCGGCGAACGGGAGGAACTACTGGCCCGGTACGTCAACGGGCTGGGGGACCTGGCATGCGCCGCCGCGCTGCTGGCCGACGAACCCGCCGACCGGGCCGTGGCCGTACTGGAGGCGGCCCGCGGCCTGCTGTCCGCCACCACGCTCAGCTCCATGACCGAACTCGGCACCCTGTACCGCGCGCACCCCGAGGCCGCGGCCCGTTTCGAGTCGGCCACGGAAGCACTCGCCGACGCCCAGGAGATCCCGCCGTCCGCCGGCCTGGAGGGCGGATCGCAGCGGCACCGGGCGACCGACCGATGGGAGAGCGAGGTCCGCGGCATCAGGAAGCTGCCAGGCTTCGCGGACTTCCTGGAGCCGCTCGCCCCGGCGACGATCCGTGCCCTCGCCGAGCGTGGCCCACTGGTCCACGTGACCGTGCATGGCGTGCGGTCCCATGCACTCCTGGTCACGCCCGAAGGGGCGGAGTCCCTCGCGCTGCCCGGCGTCTCACCCTCCCTCGCGCAGGAGTGGATCGCCCGCCTGGAGCAGGCCGGAGCCGACACGGCCGCCGGCGCGGCCGACGTCCGGGAGGTGCTGGGCGAGCTGTGGGACGCGGTGGCGAGCCCCGTCCTCCACGCGCTCGGTGTCAGCGGTCCGCCCGAGTCACCGGCCGCACGGCGCCGGGTGTGGTGGGTGCCGTCCGGGTCGGCCGTGTTCCTGCCCCTGCACGCGGCGGGCCGCTTCGGCGGTACGCCGGGCACCTGGCAGCAGGTCCCCGGGGACAATGTGCTCGACCGTGTGGTCTCGTCGTACACGCCGACGCTGCGGGCCCTGCGCCACGCCCGACTGCGGCCTGCCCCCTCCGACCGCCCCAGCGTGCTGGCGATCGCGGCCCCGGGCACGGCAGGCTCCCCGGACAGTCTGCGCTGGGCCGTCGACGAGGCCCGGGACGTTCGTGACATCGTCCGCGCCGGACGGTATCTCCCGCCACAGGACGCGACCCTGGCCACGGTGGTACAGGCTCTGCCCGAGCACCCCTGGCTCCACTACGCCGGGCACGGCACCACCGGTGCGCTGGTGCTCGGCAACGGCCTGCTCACTCCGTCGGCGGTCGACCGGCTCTCCCTGCCCGCGGCGGAACTGGTGTACCTGTCCGGCTGCGAGACCGCCAGGGGCGCCGCCCAGCTCGCCGACGAGTCCCTGCACCTCGCGTCCGCGCTGCACCTGGCGGGCTACCGCGACGCGGTCGGCACCCTGTGGAGCGTCCGCGACAGCAAGGCCGCGCAGATCACCGAGGACTTCTACAAGGGGCTGCTCGCCGCACCCGGCCACGATCCCGCCGCGGCGCTCGACGCGGCCGTCCGCGAGGCCCGCCGGCGCGAGCCCGCCCGCCCGGACGTATGGGCCGCCCATCTGCACATCGGACCCTGACCCCACCGGAACGAAGCGACTGAGAAGAGCATGCACACCATAGACGAACTACGCCTCCAGTACGGTGAGTTGATGGATCACCAGGCGGACTCGGCCGGCCTGGCGGACGGACCGGCGGTCGCGACACTCGTCCTCGACCCGGCCGACCCGCCCACCCGCACGGCCCTGAGGGTCCGGCTCACCGACCTCTTCGTCCAGCAGCCCGACCTGGCGGCGGTGATCCTCACCGCGGGCGAGGACCCCCTCGGCGTCGTCCGCCGGGACGCGCTGCAGCCGGACGCCCCCGACGCACACCGTACGAGCGGCGCGCCCGGCGCCCAGCCCATGCCGGGCCTGCCCACCCGGGCCCGCGCCCAGTACTACGTCTGCACGCACTGCCAGGAATCGGAGATCCTGCTGTTCGGCGACGGCTTGCCGCCGCAGTGCCCGCACGGGCACGGCCCCATGGCCGAGGAGGAGTGATGCGGCCGTCCGAGCACCGTCCGGGGCGCCCGGTCCTAACGGCGGGGAAGGAGCACCGCCGGTGAACCTCTCCGCGCTCGCCGGACCGGCCGGACCGTCGTTCAGCGGAAGGTTCTTCCTGGTCTCGACGCTGCCCACCACCCTCGCCGGCATCTATCTGCTCGTGCTGGTGTGGGCGGGCGCGCCCGGCCCGGTGCGGTTCGGGCGCGCCTGGCGCACCGCCGCCGCACTGGGCGTCGGCCCGAGCCTGCTGCTGCTTCTGCTGGTCACCGCGGTCGGTGTGATCACCATGCCGCTGCAACTGCCCATGGTGCGCTGGCTGGAGGGGTACTGGCCGCGATACCTGGAACGGCCGGCCGACTGGTGCCGGAAGCGGCAGAGCAGCCGGTGCGGGGAAACCGTCGGCTCCCTGACGCGCGAGGAGGCCGACGACCCCGAAGCCGTCGAACGACTTTTCGCGGAGGGCCATGTGCAACGGCTGCGCTACCCGGTCGCGGACCGGCACCTCTTCCGGCCCACCGCTCTCGGCAACGCGCTCACGGCCGCCGAGTCCCGGGCAGGGCGGAGGTACGGCCTGGACGCACCGGTGTTCTGGACCCGTCTGGAGCCGCTGCTGAGTGGTCGGATCGCCACGACGGTCAGCGAGCAGCGGGACGCGATGGACGCGGCGGCACGGCTGAGCGTCACCGCCGCGCTGTGCGTTCCGCCGACGGTCTGGCTGCTGTGGCGGTCCGGCTGGTGGCTGCTGCTCGCCGTACTGCTCGTGCTCGTCTCCCGGCTTGCCTACCTCGCCGCCGTCCACGCGGCCGTCGGCTACGGCCAGTACGTCGAGGCGGCCTTCGACCTGCACCGCTTCGATCTGCTCGGCGCGCTGCACCTGCCGCTTCCCGCCGACCGGGAGCAGGAACAGCAGGCGAACGAGGCGCTCGGAATGCTGTGGCGGCAGGGGCTGTCACGGAGACTACCGCTGCGCTACGAGCATCCGTCCGGCGATCCGTCGGCGCCCGCGTCACCCCCGGGGGACTGACGCGGGCGGCACCCGGTCCCGGGTCAGCGCCGCAACCGCAACGTCACCAGCTCGAACGGCCGCAGCCGTACGGCGATCCGCTCGCCGTCGCGGACCGCGGGCCCGATGCCGCCAGCCGGCCGTTCCAGCAGGTCGCTGACCGAACGCAGCACATGGCGCTCGTCCGGGGTCAGGCCGGTCAGGGTCCGGGAGATCAGGGCCGGGAGGTCCTGGTCGAAGTCGTCGGGGGTGGGGGCGCGTCCGGTGCGGCAGATCTCCAGAAAGCGCATCACCGACAGGTCGAGGTAGAGCGGCAGGCCGTGACTGCGGGCGGTGATCACGGCGCGCAGGCCGTCGGTGATGAGGGGCTGTCCGTCGCGGAAGAGCCGGCGGGCGAGGTAGTCGTCGCAGTCCTCGAGGGCGAAGTCGCCGACCAGGACCTGCCGGCCGCCGCTGGTGGTGGGCAGCGGGGTGCGGGTGTAGCGGGTGTCGGCGGCGGCCAGGCCGGGCCAGGCCTCGGGCCCGGTGAAGTCGAGCTGGCCCTGGAGGCCTTCGTAGGCCCACTGCAGCCGCCCGCGCCCGGTGATCACCCACAGCCACACCACGCGCTGGATCAGCCGCTCCAGGTCGCGGCGGGTCCGGTCGCCGACGTCCTCGAAGGTGTCGAGCAGGATGACGGGCGTGACGCGTTTACGGTCGCGGAGGCGGGCGAGCTCCCACGCGAGCAGGTGCGGATAGTAGGAGAGGGCGTCCAGATCGGGCTCGGCCTCCAGCAGGTCGGCGAGCCGCGCGCATCCGGCGAGCGCGCCTACCGTCTGGCGGCGCTCGCGCAGCGCCCTCACCAGCGCGCCGGTGACCTGGCCGACGACCGATCCGACCGACATCGCCGTGCGCCGTGACCGTGATGGTCCTTCCGACGTGCGCCGTGTGAGGCACCGTGATGTCCACATCGCCCTTGGCGCACGCCGGCACGGCGGCCAGAGTCACTGTGGCCAGACCACTGGCCGCCGTCGCGGCGCGCGGACCGGAAGATAGCGGACGGTGATCCGGTCCTGGGCGTGCCGGCGTCGTCCAGCAGCTCGGCGTCGATCAGCGCCCATGCGGCCGTCGCGGTGAAGGCGGAGGCCAGGGCATACAGGCGCTGCCGCACGCGCTGGGTGGCGGGAGTGCACCCACCGTCAAGGAATCAGGTGACGCTTCGCCGATGACATGGCTCCCGGCTCCAGCAGCCTTGACCACCGAGCCTGAAAGAAACGGGAGAGCGTTACTCCTGTGTCGCCGTCCGTTCCTCCTCCTCGACCGGCAGGCCCACCGGGTGGCGGCCCGCTGGCTGTTGCGGCTCGGGGAGCATGGGTGAGGGCGGCATCCGGCGGTCCACCGGGACATCGGCGGTCAGGGTCGTCGGCTCGCCGTGATGCAGTACGACCAGCGGTTCGCCCTCCACCAGGCGGTAGCGCACATGGGACGGACCGATGTCCACCTTCAGCCTGCGTCCGCGTACCAGCAACGTGAAGGCCACCCTGGACAGGGCCTCCGGCAGGCGTGGGGCGAACGCCAGCAGGGCCTGTCTCCCGTCATCGTCGGCGTACCGGCGCAGGCCTCCGAACCCGGCGACCAGCGCGATCCACGTGCCGGCGAGGGAGGCGATGTGGAGCCCGTCGCGGGTGTTGTGCTCCAGATCGTCCAGGTCCATCAGCGCGGCCTCGCCGAGGTAGGCGTAGGCCAGGCGCAGATGCCCGGTCTCGGCGGCGAGTACCGCCTGGAAGGCCGCCGACAGGGAGGAGTCGCGGACGGTCAGCGCCTCGTAATAGGCGAAGTTGCGTGCCTTCTGCTCGTCGGAGAAGGTATCCGGGCACTCCGTCATCGCCAGTACCACGTCGGCCTGCTTCACGACCTGTTTGCGATACAGGTCGAAGTAGGGGTAGTGCAGCAGGAGCGGGTAGTTCGCGGGCGGGGTCGCTTCGAAGTCCCAACGCTGGAGACTCGTGAAACCGGCCGACTGCTCGTGCACGCCGAGCGCTTCGTTGTACGGCACCGCCATGCGGGCTGCGGCGTCCCGCCACGCCGCGGTCTCCTCGTCGTCGACACCGAGTTCCGCGGCGCGTTCCGGATGACGCGCGGCAGTGTTCGCGGCCGAGACCAGGTTCTGCCGGGCCATCACGTTGGTGTACAGGTTGTCGCGGGTGATCGCGCTGTACTCGTCGGGACCCGTGACCCCGTCGATGTGGAAGACCCCTGCCGCGTCATGGTGTCCGAGCGAGCGCCACAGCCGGGCGGTGTCCACGAGGAGTTCGAGACCCTCACCACGTTCGAAGTCCTCGTCCCCCGTGACCATGACGTACCGGTCGGCAGCCGTCGCGACGGCTGCGTTGATGTGGAAGGCGGCCGTCCCGGCCGGCCAGTAGGCGGAACACTCGGCGCCGTCGATCGTGCGCCAGGGGAACGCCGCTCCCGCGAGCCCCAGCTGACGCGCCCGTTCCCGCGCTGCCGGCAGCATCCGGTGACGTGCCCTCAGGGCCGATGCCACGGCCTCCGGAGCGGTGAACGTCAGCACCGGCAGCACATAGGACTCGGTGTCCCAGAAACAGTGTCCGTCGTACCCGGTTCCGGTCAGGCCTTTGGCGGGGATCGCCCGGTTCTCACCACGGGCCGCCGCCTGGAGCACATGGAAGAGGGCGAACCGCACCGCCTGCTGGATGCGCGCGCTGCCCTCGACCTCGACGTCGGCACCCGCCCAGAAGCGATCCAGGTACGCCCGCTGCGCCGCGGCCAGCCCGTCCCAGCCGGTGCTGACCGCGGCCGCCACCGCCCCGTCCACCTGGTCGTGCACGGCCGACAGCGAACGCTCCCCCGACCAGCCGTAGGCCACGAACTTCACCAGCCGAAGCGGTTGCCCGGGCACCAGGTCCGCGGTCACCGTCAAACGGCTGACGTCAGGCTCGCACTGCGCCGTCCAGCGGGTGGTCTCCGGCCCTTCGACGAGATGGTCGGCAGCTGCCCCCACCCGCAGCGCACTGCGGTCGGTGCGGTGCACCAGCCGCAGCCGGGTGTCCTGCGCGAACTGCTCCTCGGCCATCAGCGGTGACTCGATCGCCGCGGCCACGCGCGGATCACCCGCGAAGCGCGGCAGCTGCGCGTTGGCGACGAGCTCGGACTGCACGGCCACCGTGGCCGGGCCGTCGACCGGCTCCACCTCGTACACCACCGCGGCTACTGCTCGCTGGGTGAAGGACACGAGCCGCTGCGTGGAGATCCGCACAGTGCGGCCGCCGGGCGATGTCCACCGCGCGGTGCGGCTGAGGATGCCGGAGCGGAAGTCCAGGACCCGTTCGTGCGCGACCAGCCGACCGTAGCGCAGGTCGTACGGGTGGTCGTCGACCAGCAGCCGGATGATCTTGCCGTCGGTGATGTTGATCATCGTCTGGCCGGACTCGGGATATCCGTAGCCGGCTTCGGCGTAGGGCAGCGGATGCCGTTCGTAGACGCCGTTGAGGTAGGCGCCGGGCAGTCCGTGCGGCTCTCCCTCCTCTAGATTGCCACGCCACCCGACGTGTCCGTTGGAGAGGGCGAAGACGGATTCGCTCTGCGCGAGAACGTCCAGGTTCAGCTCGCTCTCGCGGAGAGACCACGGCTCGACCGTGAAGCTGGGATGGGTGATCACCGCTCCTCCAGAAGGTCGGCCAGGTCACGGACCACCACATCGGCGCCGTGTGCTCGTAGTTGCTCCGCCTGGCCCACCCGGTCGACGCCCACGACCACACCGAACCGTCCCGCCCGGCCGGCCTCGACGCCGGCGAGGGCGTCCGCGAACACCGCGGCCGCCCCCGGATCCGTTCCGAGTCCTCGGGCCGCCTCCAGGTAGGTGTCCGGGGCGGGCTTGCCCCGCAGCCGGCGCTCGCGCGCGACCACTCCGTCGGTCCGCTCGTCGAACAGGTCCTCGATGCCCGCCGCTCGCAGGACGTCCCGGGTGTTTGCGCTCGACGACACCACCGCGCAGCGCAGCCCTGCCGCCCGCACTGCGTTCACGTACCGGACCGAGCCGTCGTAGTCTTCCACCCCTTCCTCGCGGATCCGCCGCAGGACCAGCTCGTTCTTCCGGTTGCCCAGGCCGTTCACCGTCTCCGCCTCCGGCGGGTCTTCCGGTGATCCCTCGGGCAGGGGCACCCCGCGTGCGCCGAAGAACGTGCGCACGCCGTCCGCGCGGGGCCGGCCGTCCACGTACTCGTCGTAGTCGCCGACCGCGTCGAACGGCACGTACGCCTTCCCCCCGCGCGTCGCGCGCTCGAGTAGATGTCCGTCGAACCTCTCCTTCCAGGCCGCCGGGTGCACCTTCGAGGTCTGGGTGAGCACCCCGTCCAGGTCGAACAGGCAGGCATGGATGTGCACAGGAAGCGCCAGCATGCCGCCGAGGCTAGAAGCCGCCTGCGGACGGGCACAGTAGGTCACCGCCCGGCGCGCCGCCGGACACCCGCTCGGTCGAGGCCTGCGGACAGCCCCCCGGCCGCCATGTGGACGATCTTGAGTTCGTGCGGGGGAGCCGGCCCCCGCCCACCGCCGACGCGCGACCACGATCTCCGGTAGGTCCTGCAGATCCAGCCTCCACGAACCGCGTGTTGGGAGCATCACGAATTCGGCCCACCTCGGCCCACCTCGGCGCACCTCGACGTCCAGCCGCGCCTGGCCGAGCCGGGCGGCGATCAGAACGGGTCGGTTGTACCAGCTGCACCCGCTCCCGCGATGGCGGTGCGGGCCGCGATGAGGGCGGCGACGGGGTCGGTCGTCGCGGGGGCGCAGGGCCACCAGTCGGCGGCGGTGCCGTGACCTTCGCGGATGTAGGGGTACCAGCGGTTGTCGGGGCCGAGGCGGATCTGGACGCCTTCGTCGTCGGCAGTGAGGCGGTTGCGCCAGAGGCGCAGCCGCACCGTGCAGACGGCGTCCACATCGTCGTTCGTGTCGGGGTCGCAGAGGGCGGTGCGGGCGGCGGCCATGACGGCGGGGTCGGGGACGAGGGGTGCGCGGGCGACGACGACACCGATGGGTCCGCCGTGACGCCGGGCGCGGACCAGGCGGGCGAAAGAGAACGGAGGCAGGCCGGTGGCGAGTACGAGCCGGTGGAACCAGTCCTCGCCGGCTCCGGTGGCGGCGAGACGTACGGCGTCCTCGAGCGGGGTGGCGGTGAGCAACGCGGTGTGCCCGGCGGCCAGGCCGCGGGCCCGCTGCGCGGTGTCGCGGGTGAGCGCCTCGAGGTCGCCGAGGGTGAAAGGGGCGCCGGGCGGGGGCGGGGTGGTGAGCGGGGAAGGTGCCGCCTCGGGCTGATCGGGCGCGCCCTGGGCCGACTCGGCGGCGGGCGGGGTGAAGACGCCGCTGAAGGAGGCGAACGCGTCGCGGGCGGGCACGCCTTGGTGGGCCGTGTCGCCGTTTCGCGGCGCGGTGCCGGTGCCGGCCTGGCGGCGGGTGCGCAGCGCGGCGAGTACGTGATTCTTGGTGCGGCCGCGGAGGGCGAAGAGCCAGAAGGGGTCGTCGTCGAGGTGGGCGGCGGTGGCGTAGCACAGGGCGGCCGCGTGCTTGCAGGGGTAGCCCCAGTCGGGGCAGGAGCACTCGGGGTCGAGTTCGCTCGGTTCCGGCAGCAAGGGGACGCCGGCGGTGCGGGCGTCGTCGACGAGATCTGCGGGCATCTCGCCGTCCAGCAGGGCAGCGGTACGGCCGGCCTGTGCGGCGATGACGTCGAAGAGGGTGTCCCACTGGGCGTCGGTCAGAATGCGCAGGTGCACCGCGGCGTCGTACGGCCAGGGGCTGCTGCCCTCGACATCGGCGCGCAGCACGCCGGGGGCGGCGGTGACCGGACCGACCATGCCTTTGCGGGCGTAGGTGCGGCCGCGGGAGAGGCGGCCGGCGTCGAGAGTGGAGGCTTCCAAGGCGTCTACCCAGGCCTGGCCCCACCACGTGGCGGCGAAGGCTCGCGGGCCGGTACGGGGGGCCTTGTGGGCAGGAGTCCTGCGTGCGGGGGTCATGCCCGGAACTCCTTGGACAGTGCGACGAGTTCGGCGAGGTCGGCATCGGAGAGCTCGGTCAGGGCCGCCTCACCGGAGGCGATGACCTGGTTCGCGAGGGCACGCTTGGCGCCGAGCAGACGGGCGACCTTGTCCTCGACGGTTCCCTGGGTGGTGAGCCGGTGGACCTGGACGGGGCGGTCCTGGCCGATTCGATAGGCGCGGTCGGTGGCCTGGTCCTCGACTGCCGGGTTCCACCAGCGGTCGTAGTGGATTACATGGGTGGCACGGGTGAGGTTGAGGCCGGTCCCGGCGGCCTTGAGGGAGAGCAGGAACACGGGGATGGCGCCCTTTTGGAAGTCGTCGACCAATTCCTCGCGCCGGGGCACGGGGGTGGCGCCGTGCAGATAGCGGGCGCGGATGCCGCGGTGGGCGAAGTGCCTCTCCAGCAGTCGGCCCATCTGCGTGTACTGGGTGAAGACCAGGGCGTTTTCACCTTCTGCGACCACTGTGTCGAGGAGTTCGTCGAGGAGGTCCAGTTTGCCGGAGCGGCCGGGCAGCGGGCCGGTCTCGCGCAGGTAGTGGGCGGGGTGGTTGCAGATCTGCTTGAGCGCGGTGAGGAGTTTGAGGACCAGGCCTCGGCGGGCGATGCCGTCCGCCTTCTCGATGAGGGCCATGGTCTCGCGGACCTGCGCCTCGTACAGTGCGGCCTGCTCGCGGGTCAGGGTGACGGGGTGGTCGGTTTCGGTCTTGGCCGGGAGTTCGGGGGCGATACCGGGGTCGGACTTGCGGCGGCGCAGTAGGAACGGGCGGGTCAGCCGGGTGAGGCGCCCGGCGGCCCGCCGGGCCTCCTCTACCGTCTCCTCGTCGCCGTCCGCGCCGAGCGCGCCGCGCTCGATGGCCTTCGCGAAACGGTCGCGGAAGGCGGACAGGGGGCCGAGCAGGCCGGGGGTGGTCCAGTCGAGCAGTGCCCATAGCTCGGAGAGGTTGTTCTCCACCGGGGTGCCGGTGAGCGCGACGCGGGCGCGGGCGGGCAGGGCGCGCAGTTCGCGGGCGGTGGCGGCGTAGGGGTTCTTGACGTGCTGGGCCTCGTCGGCGGCGACGAGCGACCACGTGATGGCAGCGAGCGGCTCCCGGTCGCGGCGCAGCACGCCGTAGGTGACCAGGACGAGTTCGTCACCGGCGAGGTGGTCCAGGGTGCGCTCGCCGCCGTGGTAGCGGCGCACCGGGACGGCGGGGGCGAAACGGGCTGCCTCACGCTGCCAGTTGCCGAGCAAGGAGGCCGGGCAGACCACGAGGGTGGGGCCCGCGGTGTCGGGCTGCTCCTGCCGGTGCAGGTGGAGGGCGAGCAGGGTGACCGTCTTGCCCAGGCCCATGTCGTCGGCGAGGATTCCGCCGAGGGTGAGGCGGGTCATGTCCGCCAGCCAGGCCAGGCCGCGCTGCTGGTAGCCGCGCAGGGTGGCGGTCAAGCCCTGCGGCAATCGCACGGGGGTGCGGGCCTCGGGGTCGCGCAGCCGGGCGACCAGTTCACCGAAACCGCCGACCGCTTCGACCGCGACGTGCTCGCCGTCCCATTCCACGTCTCCGGTGAGCGCCGCTTGGAGTGCGGCCAGCGGGGCGAGTTCGCGGCTGCGCCGCCGCTTGAGACGGGCGACGAGCTTTGGGTCGGCGACGACCCACTGGTCGCGTAGCTTGACCAGAGGGCGGCGGGCCTCGGCGAGTTGGTCGAGTTCGGCCGCGGTCAGCTTCTCGCCGCCGAGCGCGACCTGCCAGGAGAAATCAAGCAGAGCGTCGCGACCCAGCAGGGTGTCCACGGTCGCACCGGGCGCAGTGGCCGCCCCGATCTCCGCTCGCATCTCAAGGGCCTTGACCAGCTCGCGCGGCCAGTGCACGCGCACCCCCGCCGAACGCAGCGCGCCGGTGGCGTCCCCCAGCAGGTCCATGGCCTCCTCGTCGTCGAGCCGGAGCGCGCTGGGGGCCGCCTCGGCGAGCAGACGGGTCAGCGGCTGCCAGACGCGGCTGGCGCGGCGCAGCGCGAGCAGCGCCTCGGCCTCGGCCCGCGGGCCGAGCAGGCGCTGTGCCCGGTGCGGGTCGGCCCACAGCTCGGCGGCGTCCAGGACGAGGCAGGGGTCGGCCGCCGTGCGCAACTGCAGCACGGCCTGGAAGGCGCGGCGCCGCCCGGCCGGGGGCTCCACCCGCAGCTCCACGCTCACCTGTGCGGCCTGCTCGGCGGCAGCCTCGACCGCCCACTCGGCCAGGGCCGGGTGCAGGGCGGTCGCGCGGTCGGCGTACGGGTTGCCGGGCACGGCCCAGCCGGCGGCCGGTGTGCGCGGCAGAGTGTCGGCGAGGGCGTCGCAGAACTCCCGTACCAAGCTGACTGGTTCGGCGATGCGTAGCGTCCGGTCGTCCGTCATGGGCGCGGGGAGGTTGTGGGCGTACGGGGGCAGTGCGGCGGCCAGCGCGTCCAGGTCGCGTTTGCCACGCGCGCCGGGCGGCCCGAAGCGCCAGGTGGTGTAGGTGCCGGAGGTCAGCGCCGGATACAGACGCCCCTCGCCGAGCAGTTCCAGGGCGCGGCGGGCGACGGCTGCCCACGCGGCGAGCGACGGATGGACGCCGCGGGCGGGCAGGTCGAGCAGAAGGACGAGGGTGTCGCCGGGGGAGAGCGCCCATCCCTCGACCGTGCGGGTGCGCACCCCGCTGCCGTGTGGCAGGACCAGTGGCAGGCGGACCCGCGCCACCGCCTCCGGAGCCGCGGCCTGGGCGGGCACGCGGCGGGTCTGGGCGGCAGGCCGGTAGAACACCAGGTGGCCCAGCCGGGCCGGCTGTGCCGTCTCGGCCGGTACGAACACGGCGGCCCATCCGCCGGTGGCGAGGTGCTCGCGTGCCCAGGCGACGGCGGAGAGGCCGGCGAGGGACAAGGCTCCGGCGCCGGTCTCGGTGATGAGAAGGCTCACGTGGTGCTCCTCGCGGTGCGTGAGGTGTGCTGCTCGGCCGGGGTGGAGACGGCGCTCCTGCCGCCGATGGTGAGGTGCTCGCGTGCCGCAGCGGGATCCGACGACGCTCCACCCCCGGCGTCGATCCCCCTGACGAACGGGCTCACGTCGAGCTTCCCCCCTTGAACGAGGCCTTCCGCAGCCGCTTGGCCAGGGCCCTGTCGACGGGCTTGACGGCGTCGGCCAACGCAACCAGCACCTCGCCTGTGTGCGGGTGGCCGGCGCGCCACAGGTCGTCGGCTCGCTCGGCCACCTGGTCCAGCGGCCGCGGATTCGTCTCCGGTCCTGCCAACAGCCTCTCGCCCAGCGCCTGTTCACCACGGCGTGCGAAGGGCAGCACGCCGTCCACCAGCATCCACTCCAGGCCCCACGCCGCCTGTCCCTCGGCGGGTTCACCGACCCGGCGCAGCATCGAGGCCGCCGCGTGCGCGCAACCCGTGACCCGCGAGACGGCCGCCTTGCGCAGCACCGGCTTCGCCCGCCCGGCCTCGTGCGCCTTCAGCACGGCCGCCAGCACCCGCGGGGGCTCAAGGCGACGCAGCGCGTCAGCCGGCTCCGTCCCGCCGCAGGCGTCCACCACCTGTACCGCCGCGTCCGCCGCGGAGCGGCACGCCAGCCAGCCCGCCAGCTCCGCCGTCACGCTCGCCGCGTTCGGATACGAGGGGAGCGCGGCCGGCAGCTCGCGGGCGTCCGCCCTGGCGAGCGAACCGGTCACCGGCGTCGGGGTGCCCGCCCCTGCCAGCAGCCTGCGCAGCCCGGAGCGGCCCAGCGGGGTGAGACGGAAGCGGCCGGCCGGCTGCGGGTCGCGCCCGCCGCCGTTGAGAAGCAGCGCGAGGGCACCGTCTGTCACAGGGCGGTCGTCTTCGCGCACGACGGCACCGAACAGTTCCAGCGTCGCGGCCGTGTCGTCGTACTGCTCGGCGAGGAGCGCCGCCACCAGTTGCCGGGCCGGCCCCTCGGGCAGCCCTTCCAAGCCGTCGGTCAGGTAGTCGGCTACGTCCAGCCACTCCCCGTCCGGCAGTCTGTACGCCGCGATCAGCATCAGGAACACCAACGCTGGCGCCTCGTCCATGAGCCCTCGTAGCGGTGTCAGGCCGCCCAGTGGGTGCTCCAGCAGGGGAGAGGTGAGAGAGATCTCGGTCGTCGTGCCTGTCATTGCCTCCTGCCACGCGGCCAGCAGCTCCGCGTCCTCGTCCGGGAGGCCTTCGCCGGCGTATGCGCGGCCGCCTTCCACCTTGACGAAGCCGCATTTGAGGGCTCGTCCCCAGGGCAGGTCCAGCAGCTCCATGCCGCCCGCGCTGCGGATCCTGGCCAACCGCGCGGCCCGGTGCCTCGGGTCACCCCATTCCGCGGGGGCGATGCGCCACAGCTCGGCCTCCTCCACGGCCTGCGGGGCGAGCTTCGGCCGCAGCAGCCCGTTCGGGGTCAGTTCCCGGCCGCCGCCGCACCAGCGGGCCAGCCGCATCGCTGCCATGAAGACGGGAACCTCGCGCACCGCGCCGGCCAGTTCCGACTCACCGGGCAGCCGCACAGCCGGCAGCCGCACGTCCGCAATGCCGAAGAGGCCGGGCAGCGACTGCTCTTCGGTCGGCCTGTCGCTGACATCACCGGGTAGCAGATGCAGGTCCCCGCATGCGCAGAGATACGTCTCCGCCGACGCCGGCCGCCCGCTCCGTTCGCCGCGCCCAGCCCGCTGCAGCCGGACCTCAGCGAGTGCCCGAGTCACCTCTCCGGGACCGAAGACGACGGGGTCGAAGCCCTCCTCGTACAGACGGGCCGGCATCTCCTTGCGCAGCCCGTCGTACTCCGCCCATTGGGCACCGCCGTGCCGGACGACTGTGGGACGCGGGCGCTCCCCGTCCGCGTACCGCTGCAGCAATTCGGCCAGGCCGCATACGCCGCCGAGGTCCTCGGCGGCCGGCATGGCGCGCCGCCCGCCCGTGCACAGCGTGAAATCCCCCTCGTTCTTCCCGGCGGGGCCTACCTCGTCCACCGTGATCCGGTGCAACCAGTCGTCGCCGAAGCCGTAGGTGTAGTCCACGCGGTCGCCGGTGCGCGGCAGGACGTGCACGATGACGGTGTTCTCCTCTTCGAGGGCAGGGCCGCCGAGGCCGTCCCGTGGGCCATATCGCCCACCCGAGTGGTCCTCGAAGACGTGCAGGTGCGTGTTCCGCCAGCCGAACGCCACTTGGATCACGTCATGCAGCGAGCCCCGCGAAAGGTCCGAGGGCACCACAACGCGTCGCCACACCCGCGGTTCCGTCCCCTCCAGCTGGACCTTGAGCTCGTGGACGGAGGACGTGTGCTTGCCGGGATTGCGCTGGCCGGTCATGAGCCGAGGGCTTCCCCCTCCTCGAAGGCGTACGCGTAGCGGCGCGCCGAGGCCCTGCCACCGTACGCCGAATGGCTGACCCGGCCATTTTCGCAGCCGCGAGCCGCCGAAGCGGCCGCCCGGCCGAAACCGCTCGGCTGACTTGCGCTCGGGCCTCATCTTGTGCCAGGGCCTGCTGTGCCGCGGGCCATCCCGCTGCGCGGCAAGACGGGCGCGCGGCAGTCGGCGTCGACGGGACGACACGCCAGGTGATCCAGCGGGCGGGGTCCGCGACGTCACGGTGACAGACCGTCCAGGCGTTCCGCCATGTTCCCAGAAAACGCAGCCCATTGACCCGGTGGTCCCTGTCGTGCGTACAGGTTCCGTACGCCGCACATCGAAACACACCGCAGGGGGCACGATGACCAGCACCAGAGCCAGGTTCGCCCAGTCTCCCTCTCCTGGTCCCCGGCGACGGCGCGATCCGCGTCCGATACGGCGGCGCGGACTACGCCAGGCAACCCTTCAACGACGCCGTCGCCGGAGCGGTGGAGGCGGGCAGTGCCCTCCCTCCGCTACGGGCCACCAAGCCCGGCGCGGTCGCGGCCGCCTCCCTCGTCAAAAAGGCGACCCCGACCCCGCTTCAGCTGGCCTCGGCGTACGCGACGGCGTCGGCGCAGGGGACACACGCCAAGCCGTACACGGTTGCGAAGATCACTCGCGGCGGCCGCACCCTCTACCCGGCCCACCCCGAGCCCCGCGCCCTCCTGCCCGTGGCCACTGCCCACCCGGCCGCGACGGGCGTGACCAGCTACACCGGCACCGCGGGCTCCGACGCCACCACCACCCGCACCCTCTGGCACACCGAGTCGGACCGCCGGCTCTGCGTCACCGTGGCCCTGTTCGCGGAACACCCGGCGAAGGGGAAAAGAGCGGCGACTCCGGCCCACCTGTCCGACGCGTCGGCGGCGAAGGGGTTCGCGGCCGGGGTGACGGAGCGGGTGCGGGAGGAGGTGGCGGGCAGGTGAGGGGGAGTTGAGCAGCGGAAAATCCTGGCGAGGGCCGTTTCGCGGGCCGCCCCGCCGTCTTGTGCAACGAGGTCGAGGGCGTAGGCGCGGAGCAGGTCATGGAGTTCGAAGCGCCCGCCACGCCTTTGCTGCAGCAGGTGCTCGTCCAGGAGCAGTTCCAGTACCTCGGTGGCCTCGCCGATGGTGCTTCCCGACAGCGCGGCGGCCGCCGCGGCACTGAAATCCGGGCCCGTATGAAGGCTGAGCAACCGGAACATCCGCTGTGCCCGGTCCGGGAGCGCCTGGTAGGAGAGGTCGAAGACCGGGCGGATCGCGCGTTTGCCGGCACGGATCGCGTCCAGCTGGCCGTCCCTCAGCCGGTCGGCCAGTTCCTGAAGGCTCCAGGCCGGTCGGGACGGCAGCCGCGCCGCCGCCAGCGCCAGGGCTAATGGCAGGTGATCGCAAAACTGCATGATCTGGGCGGCCGCGTCGGGTTCGGCCGTGACGCGGTCGCGGCCGGCGATCCGCATGGTGGAAGGCGCGCCGCCACTCCACCGGCCAGGCCGGGCACCACACCGGGGCGATGTCCTCCAACTGCTCACGCTGCTCCGGAGTTGGCGTTCCGGCGCGGGCGTCGGCTCGCTGGTTCGGCAGCCGGGCCGAGAGTGCACCTTGAGCCGGCTGCAGCACGCAGGGGCCGGAGGTACTGCCCCCACGGGCAGCACCTCCGGCCTGGTCGATCGGGAATCAGGCGCAGTTGTGTGCGCCGCTGGTGCTGGATGCGACAACGACGTCGGCCAAGCCGCCGAGGGCGATGAGGTGTACCGCGTTGACGGTCAGGCCGTGGTCCGCGCCGGGTGTCGGCAGTTGCTCATTGATGATCAGTTCGGCTCCGCCGGCCAGTTTGATCACGCTGTTCGGTGCGGTCGGCACGGTGACCGGCACGCCGGCGATGGTCAGCTTCATCGTGGCGCTACCGTGCGATTCCGAGCACGTGCTGACCGACGTCGAGGTGACGCCGCCCAGTCCGATCAGCGGCAGGCCCGGCAGACCGATCGTGGTCTGCTGCAGCGACGCGGTCATCGTCGCCGTGCCGGGTGTCAATGCGGTGCTCCCGTCGGCGCACAGCGCGGCCGCGTTGATCAACAGGGTGTTGACCGTCGCGGTACACGGGGGAGCGGTCCTGCTCGCCTGCGCGGTGCGGATCGCGCCGGTGTCCGGCGTCGGTGGGACCTTCAACGACAGGAGCAGCGCGTTGACCTGTGCGGACAAGCCGAACGCCCGCCCGGTGAAGTACTCCAGCCGGGCCGTCGCGGGTCCGGTGGACGCAAGGTAGAACGGGTCGCCGGCGAACGTCGGGGTGACCGGCAGGGTCGCGGTGTCGTTCAGCGGCTGGTTGAGCGTCGGGATGGTGCAGGACACGGTGCCGGATCCGTCGGTGTTGCCGGTGCAGCTCTGCTGCGCGGTACCGCTGCCGATCGCGATGGTCACCGGGCGGCCGGCGACAGGCGCCGCGCCGTCTTCCCGCAGGATGCCGGACAGTGTTGCCGACACGCCGTTGGTGAGATGGCTCGGCCCGCTGTAGGTGAGGGTGGTCTCCTCGCGCGTGATGGCGAACGCCGCGGTCGCGTGGCTCGGCAGCGTCTGGTCGTTGCCCGTGAAGTCGGCGGTGAGTGTGGTCGAGCCTGCCGCCTGGCCGGGGGTGAGTGGGCAGTTCGCCGAGCCGTTGGCGTCGGTGGTGGCCGAGCAGGTCTGGCCGGGGCCGCCGTTGCCGAGCGCGAACGAGACGGTCGCGCCGGTGATGGGTTTCCCGCCGCTGGTCAGGCTGGCGGACGCGGTGAAGGCGTCGTGATAGTCAGCGGTCTTTGGGCCGGTGTACGTCAGTACGGACGGCTTCGGGCCGCTCGGCACAGTGAAGCCGATCTTCGCCGAAGTACCGGTCTCTCCGGCGCTGTTGGTCCCGTCGGCCCAGATCTGGTGCGTCACACCTGGGGTCAGAAGGTTCGCCGGTATCGTCCAGGAGGCCACCTTGGTGCTGCTACCCGTGTGCTTCACCGGGTCGAGGGTCCAGGCGTACCCGGGTGACGTCGACCCCGACGGCGGTCCGCCAAGGCTTCCCTCGCCGGCACCGTCGGTTCCGGCAACCAGGGTGCCGTCGATGTAGTAGTGCTCGTGGGTCAGGTTCTCCTTCCCGTCGCTGGTGTTGTTGTCGACGCTGGCGGTGAGCGTGATCGGGCCGGTCAGGGCTTGCCCGTTGCTGATGCCGTGCACCGTCAGGGACGGCGCTGATGGCGGTGGCGGCGGGGGTGTGCTTCCTGCCGGGTCGTGGAGCCAGCTGACGCCGACCATGCCGGGAAACGGGTGGACGACGCCGTTGGAGACGATGATGGTGTTACTGCCCCCGGGGTTGAAGTTCTCGTCCATCACCTTGAGCGTCGCGGAGTAGTTCCGGTCGTAGGTGGCAGAGACGACGATGCCGACGTGGCCGTCACCGTTGCTCGCGGAGATGTCGCCGGAGGCGATGACGTCGCCCACCTTGGGCAGTTCAGCAGTGGTGTAGGGGTTTCCGTGCCCGTACATGACGAGCTTCTGGCCGCTGGCCCGGTCGGTGAGGCCGTTGTAGGCGTTGGCGAAGTTGTAGCCGTGGCCGACGGACTGGACCGGGATACCCCACGCCTGATAGGCATAGCGGGTGGGGAGCTCCACGCATTGGAACTCGCTGACCTTTGGCCCGCCACCTGGGAAGGTCGTCTGGTATTCGGTTCCGTGCGAGTGACCGCCGCTGAAGTTGCCGCAGGACTCCAACCCCTGCCAAGAGTTCTGCATCGTCTCGCCGGGGGCGTGGTTGACGTCGCAGTCACCGCTCCACCACGACGGCCTGGACCCGATGCCGGGAACTCCCGCGCTCGTCGCCTTGGGCGCGGCGGTGAGAGCGGCCGTGTGCGCCGCCGTGGACATCGTGGTGGGTACGTCGGGCTTGGGCGAGGAGATGACCAGGTCGTGCGCGAAGTTCGAAGCGTCGGCGTAGCGGTGATCCTTCTCGGCCCGGATCACCCACAGTCGGTTGCCTGCCGCGAGCACCCAGGTGTAACGGTCGATCGCGGAGAGGCCGGACTGGTCCAAGTCCACGCGCGGCTGCGTGTATATGCCGGTCGGCTTCTGTCCGAAGGCGGAGATGGTTACGCCCTTCTGCGGGACGCCGCCTTGTGCCAAGGCCAACTGCCGCTGCCAGTTTGCAGCTTCGGCGGCCGAGGCCACGCCGAGGTCGGGGTTGCCTGGCATGGTCTTGCCGAACGGGACAGTGGTGATGGCGAAGTTCGCGAAAGGGGTCATCGTGGTGGCCGAGGCGCTCTGGGACAAGTCCCCTGGGGCGCTCACGGCGAACGGTACCTCTGGCAGGTCCTTGGAAGAGACCCGCAGTTGGACCCCGTCAAGGCGCAAACTCTTCGTGGTGGCGGTACCTGCAGCGGGAACAGCGGCATGACCGCGGGCTGCGGTTGCCGACGCGACCTGGCTCGGTGAACCGGCGAAGGCGATCACGGTCGCGACGAGCGCGACCCCAAGTCTCGTGACGCGGGGTGTCCTCACTGATGTCCTCACAGCTTCTCTTCTTTTATCAGTGACAGGGTGTCCGCGGCGGACTGCAGGGTGCTGCCGCCATCCCCCGTGAGGCAGGTGTGGACGTTCAGACTGCCTGCCTGTACATCCGGCGCAAGGCGGACCAGAACCTATGACGGCTGCGGCTCGGCGCGAAGGACCTGTTTGCACTGCGATGCGGTCCTTCCGGTGCAGAACCGCACAGCGAGCCCCTTTGCCCGCCTGACAGAGCCACGGATACGCTCCGGCCGAACGGATTCGGCTGTCTCTTGGGGGAGCGACATGCACGGTGATGATCCGCGTACGGACACGGCGGCGGCCGAACGGACTCGACGGGCCGAGGACGTGCTGAACATGCAGCGTGCCGCCCGAAAGGGGGGCACCGCACGGCTGCTCCGCTGGCTGGCAGCGCGTACCGGGGCCGCCGTCTTCCTGGTGAACCGCTCGGGCATCGTAACTTCCCCGCTCCGGTCCCCCCTCGGCAGGGCGGAGTACGATCTCGTACGGCACGGGATACGGGAGATCACCGCACGGGGACTCAGGTCCGTGGCCATCGACGAGGAGCACCTCGCGTGCCTCGTTCTTCCCCTCGACAGCCCGCCAGGCGTCCGCGCACCGCTCCTCGCCGCCGTACTGTGCCGGCCGACGCCACCAGGTCTGCGGCCACTGCTCGCGGACGCCGCGTCCTGCCTGAGCCTGTGCTGGCAGCTGGAGCACACCCGTCGGCAGCAAAAGTGGCTCCAGCTTGCCGATGCTCGGACTCGCGAAGCCGTCCTGCATCTGCTGATGAACGGTCAGGTGACCGCCGCACGCCAGGTCGCCGGAGCCCTACGCCCCGCACTGCCCGACGTGGCGCGGATCTACGTCGTCGAGGGACCGTACGCGATACGCGGCGCGGTGGCGGACGCATGGGCCAAAGCGGTCGACGACGCGTGGATCGTGCCGTGCCCCGTGTACGTCGACCACCTGATGGTGCTGACGCCTGCCAGCTCCGAGACACACCCCGGCAGCCCTGCCGAGCCGGCCTGGCCCCGCTCCGCGACGAACGCCTGCTGGATCGGAATGAGCGACCCCGTACCCTTACGCGACACCGCCACCGGCTACGCCCAGGCCTTCCACGCTCTGGCCGCCGCCCGCCAACGCGCCGAACGGTACGCCTCGTTCGCGGCCGATCCCGACCTGGCGCTCACCATCGGGCCGCCCGCACAGGCCTGGGCCACGGTCTTCCTCGCGCCACTGCGCACCCACCGCGCACGGCGCCCGCAGGACCCGGACAGCAGGGAACTACTGGCCACCGCGGCGTCATGGCTCAGTTTCTCGTCCCGTGCGACGGTCCATCTGAAGATCCACCGCAACACCCTGACGGCGCGTCTCACACTTATACAGAAGCTGCTGGGCCTTGACCTGGACCGGCTCGCCGACCAAGCCGCACTGGCGCTCGCACTCCGTGCGACCGCCGCCGGCACCCCGCCCGGCCTGGAGCCCCGCACGGGGGACCCCGAGGCTCCGGCGCCCTCCTTGGACGAACTCCTCGCGCTGCCCCACGTCCTGGCGTGGGCGCAACGCCGGTTCCGCCCGTTGCAGATGCCCGGCGTCCCGATCTGCATCGCGCAGACGCTCACCACCTGGCTGCGCCTCGACGCACGCATCGGCCCGACGGCCGCCGCACTGTCCCTCTCGGCATCCGCGGTACGCAAACGCCTGGCGCGGAGCGAGGCGTTGCTCCAACGCTCCCTGCTGCGCTCCCCGAGCGCCGTCCACGACCAGTGGCTCGCACAACAGGCCCTCGACTTGGCTGAGCGGAGCGCAGTGCCCCGTCTCGCTTTGCTGGCCGATTGATGTTCGGCGGTTGGTTTTCAGTAGGGGAGCGGGCTTGTTTTGGGCTGGCGGCCCGCTGAAGTCGTGGTACCGATTTGGTGCTGAAGGGTGCTGACGAAGTGGGGTGTTGTTGGCGCCGGGCTTGTAGCGCCGTGTTCGCCTTTTGGGGTGATGTGGTGCCGTGTGTTTGCTTGTGTCGTTGGCCAGTGGATCTGCGCAGTGATGGGCATGCTGACCTGGGTTTCGCAGATTGACTGTTGGGCTTCGTGGGTGGTGTTGGTCAGTTTGTGTGTGATGAGCTGCGGTTTTTGCCAGTGGGTGTACCGCGTCACAGTCAGTTGGTGTTGTGGCTGGTTGGGTGCTCGGTGTCCGGTGGGTCTGTCGATGAGTTTCGAGACCGCATGTCGGTCAGCGCCGTGAACGCCTCGGGTTGAGGTGTACGAGTGTCGGTGCGTGTCGGCAACACCGGAGGGCTTGCGGTGGGAGCATCGGCATGCTCCGTGCTGTGAGGGGGCGTCGATGGCGCCGAAGTCCAAGGTCGAGTTGTCCGCGGCGATCCGCAGGGACTGCCGTGCCGGGTTGTCGAAGCGGGCCGTGATGCGTAAGTACGGTGTCGGCCACCCGACGGTGCAGAACGCTCGGGAGTCGGCCTGGCCAGGCCGCGTAAGAAGCTGCCGCCTCGGCCGGCGCGCCTGGATCCGTACAAGCCGTTGGTCGACCAGATGCTGCGGGCCGATCTGGATGCTCCGCGCAAGCGGCGGCACACCGCGAAGCGGTCTTGGACCGGCTGCTTGAGGAGCATCAGGCCCATGGCATCTCCTACGGCATGGTCCGCGATTGCGTCGCGGTTCGCCGGGGTGAGATCCGCGCGATGGCCGGACGTGGTCCCGTTGAGGCGTTCGTGCCGCAGTTGCATCGCCCCGGCGTTGAAGCGGAGGTCGGCTTCGGGGATGTGACGGTGCGTCTGGCCGGACAGACGGTGGTCTGTTACCTGTTCAGCTTCCGCCTGTCGTATTCGGGCATGTCAGTGCACCGGATCTTCGCGGCCGGCGGGCAGGAAGCGTTCTTCGAAGGCCATGTGCACGCCCTCATCACCGGACTGTATGTGAAGGTCGACGACGAGATCGGAGACCGCCGATGCCTAGGCAGGCCGCCACAGTTGAGCGACTCAGTCCGTACTTGCCCAAACGGCCCGGATACAACAAGAGGCTGCGGGCCGCGTTGCCAGTGGTCAAGAAGGCGATACGGCTGCTCGCCGTGGACAGCGACTTCTGGTTCGACAACCACTGGATCGTCGACTCCACGCCGGTGCCGGCGACATGTCCCGGCCCACGGTGAAGCGGTCGGATATGGCCGGCTGGGCCGGATACGGGTACTGCGCCTCTCACTCGCGGTTCTTCTGGGGTCTGCGCCTGTACCTGGTCTGCACCCCGGCCGGGATGCCCATCACCTGGGCACTCGCGAACCCGAAGATCGACGAGCGGGAAGTGCTGGCCTCGATGCTGGACTGCGAGCCTCATCTGGCCACCGACCGTCCTGGGCTGTTGGTCATCGCGGACAAGGGCTTCGCCTCCAAGGAGTTCGAGAACGACCTCGCGATGGGCGGCGCTGAACTGCTCCGGCCGTCCTTCAAGCGGGAGAAGCGCCGCAAGGGCGAGTGCCTGCTGAAGTCGGTGCGGCAGTTGATCGAGTCGGTCAACGACACGCTGAAGGGGCAGTTGGATCTCGAACAGCACGGGGACGCACCTTCGAGGGTGTCGCCGTCCGGGTCGCCCAGCGGGTCCTCGCAATGGCCGCCGCCATCTGGCACAACCACAAGACCGGTGCACCCAGCCTACGGTCACTGACCGCGTTCGATCACTGACGGTAACGGAACCGTGTCTCGGCCCAACCGGCGACACGGTCTCGTCGTGCAGGGACATTCACGGTCGGTCGGTGGCCGGCCCGGGCGGGCCGGCCACGCCAATGCACGCCTCGTTACCCTCGGGGTCGGCCAGCACCCAGTTCGACGGCGCGTCGGCGTCGTTCACCAGGCGTCCACCGGCCGCGAGCGCTGCGGCTATCCGGGCCTCGGCCTGGTCGTACGGCAACCACACGTCTACGTGGACCCGGTTGCGCTGCGGGCGCGGTGCGTCCATTTGCTGGAAGTAGAACGGTGCCCCGCGGCGGCGCGGGTCGATCAGGTCCTCGCTGCTGTTCGCGCGGTCCTGGTAGCCGAGCAGGGCACGCCAGAACGCCACCACGTCGGAACCTGTGAGGGCATCGATGGTGACCTGGACGGTCTGCACGGCGGACGGGTCAGCCGGTATGTCCAGCGTGTGGGCCACCTCCGAGATCTGCCGGGCCAGCTCGACGTGCCGTTCGGTCAGCCCGTAGTAGTCGTCCGTGACCGTGATCAGCCGTACGATCACGCCCTCCTGCCTTACGTCGATATCCGGGTGATCGTCCCCAACCCGCGGCATCTCACTGATCGCCTGTACGAACTGGGCGCCGACCGCGAACGACCCGGTGCGGAAGTACGCACATGCCCCATCGCCCACGACGCGCCAGTCCTCCACGCCGACGGTCTCGTGGAACTGCTGCGGCCTGATGCGCTCCATCTTGCTCTCTACGTAGGTCATGTGCTCAACGTAGCGTGCAGGTCCGACAACCCCACTCGGCCATGCGGCACTTCGGAACTACTCGTCGAGGTGGACCCCTTAGCCGAGCTGAACCTGCTCGTCGAGCAGTGGGACGAACAAGACGATGCCCGCCGCATCCGGATGCGGCCCCGCACCATCGGCGAGTATTTCGCCGTCGAACAGCCCCTCTTGAAGCCGCTGCCGGACGAGCCGTTCGACACCATTCGCACCTTCGCCCTGCGGGTGGACCGGCACAGCCGGATCTCGGTCCGCACCAACTGCTACTCGGTGCCGGTCCGCTTCATCGGCCGCCGGGTGTGGGCCGTGCTGCACGCCAACGAGCTGGTCGTCTACGACGGCAGCACAGAGATCGCCCGGCACGAACGGCTGATCGCCAAAGGCGGGGAACGGCTGGTCCTTGACCACTACCTGGAAGCCCTGGTGCGCAAGCCCGGCGCCCTGCCCGGGGCGACCGCGCTCGAACAGGCCAAAGCTGCAGGGAAGTTCACCCCGGTCCACGACGCGTGGTGGGCCGTGGCCTGCAAGGCCCGGGCGACCGCGGCGGCACCCGGGCCCTGATCGACGTGCTCCTGCTGGGCCGACGGATCCCGCACGAGCACCTGGTGGCCGGGCTCGCCGCCACCCTGCGGGTGGGAGCGCTGACCGGGGACGCCGTCGCGCTGGAGGCCCGCAAGGCACAGGAAGCCGACGACGCCGACACAGCTCTGCTCGAGCCCGAGCCGCGGCGGCGGGAACCAACCGTCACCTTCCTGACCGCGCGCCGGCTGGCTCATCTCCCGCCCGACACCCGGCCGCTTCCTTCACCGGCCCCCTACGACCAGCTCCTTGGCCGCACCCGCGGCACCACCGCTGCCAGCAAGGGAGAGCAGATGCCGGCAACGCCACCAGCCGCCGCCGGATGAGCGAGCAGGCGGCCGAAACCGCCGTGGTCGGCGCCTGCCGGATGCTCCGGCTGCCCACCATCCGCGGGAAGTTCCCGGACCTGGCCGAGCAGGCTGCCCGCGAGCAGATGTCCTACCTTGGAGCTCGACAAACACGGCGCCGAACTGCTGTTCCAGGTTCTGACGGAACGCGAGGAGAAGAGCAGCGTCGCCATCGCCTCCAACGAGGCTTTCGGCTGGACCGAGACCTTCACCAACCCCCGGCTCTGCACAGCCATCGTCGACCGGCTCACCTTCAACGGCACGATCATCGAGTCCGGTACCGACTCTTACCGTCTCGCCCAGTCCCGGGCCAGGGCGAAACAGGCCGCCACAACATGACGCCCCATCCTCCCAAAGTCACGAGCCACAGTCTGCGAACTTATGATCGCGCGGGTTGGTTGGCGATCAGAAGGGTGGTGCCAGCGGGGCGGAAACCTAGGCGTGAGTAGATGCGGGCGACGGCGTCCGCTGCATAGGCGAGGAAGATGGTGTTCACTCCGTTGTCACGCGCGTGGGCGACCAGGGCCGCCGTGTGACGGCGGCGGCCAGGCCCTGTCGGCGGGCGGTGGGAAGGGTGCCGATGCCGCCGATCTCGGTGGTGGCGTTCGCCGGGTGGTAGTGGCCGGCGGCCAGTGGGGTGCCGTCCGGGGCGAGGGCGGCGATGAGCGTTTTGTGCCCGGCGCGGATGGTGGGGCGGACCGTTGCCACCGTGCCGTCCTCCGTCAGTTCCCCGGCCACCACCGACAGCTCCTTGCGACCCGCCGAACCAACCGCAGTGCCCTCCTCTCCGAAGGCCAGGCGAGGAAGGGCGAGAACTTCGGGCAACGCCGGGTCATCGGCCGTCAGAACGCGGAGCGTCACTCCGTCCGGCAACGGCTGCGGGTCGAGCTGGTGGTGCGGGTCCAAAGCCATCAGTGGGCGTTCCGCCACGGGCAGACCGGCAGCCTCGATACGGGAACGCAGCCTCGGTGCCGCCTCGGCCAGCCACTCGAAAGCCTCCACCACGCCGAGCTCGCGCTGCCGGAACCGCACCCGGGCGATGTCAGCGGCGGTGACCGCCGACGCCCCCTCCGCGGTGGGTTGGGCATGGCTGGGACCGCCGTAGTACGGGGCACCTGGCTTCCTTCGCACGAACAGCCGCAAGGGACCGAACTCTTCGGCGTCAGAGAACAGCAGTGGCACGGTGGCGTAGTACTGCTCGATGCGGATACGCAGCGAGTCGCTCATGCGGCGCATCCCACCACGGGAGGACGCTGCACCGCACCCGAGATTTACCGACGGCAACCGTTCTCACCACGGAGGAAGACCCTCAAGCCGCTGGGTGTTGCTGGAGTTTCGACAGCACTGGGCCTCTCGGGCTGTTCGATTGGTCGATGCGGCTGGTCCGGCCATGGCCGCTGCTCTTCGCTCCCTAGGCCCTGTCGTCAAACTCCCGCCTGCCCCGCGACGGCATGCACGCACTCTCGCCGCACCGGGCCCGGGCCCAAGTACATCCAGTACGAGGGCCGGGGCCCGGCACGCCGATAGCACGCACCTGACGCCGCAGGGCCCGCCCTTCGGGCGGACGACGGGAGTTTGACGACAGGGCCTAGGTGAGTGCCTCGTCATCGGCAGGGCTGCGGCGCGGCGGTTTCATCAGACGGCTTTGACGACGGTGCCGGAACCTTCGAGTGCGGAGACCTCGTCGGCAGGCGCCGTTGTGTCGGTAACGAGGGTGTGCAGGAGCATGGCGGGGCCGACGTGGGCGTAGGCGGTGCGGCCGAGCTTGCCGCCGTCCGCGACGACGATGATGCGACGGCTGGAGGCGATGCCGGCTTTCTTCACCGCGGCGTCGTCGAGGTCGTAGGCGGTCAGGCCCTCGGTGGCGCTGAGTCCGCAGCAGCCGATGACCGCGGTGTCGAAGCGCAGCGCGGTCAGGGAGGCGAGGGTGAGGGGGCCGGTCAGGGCTCCTTCGGCGGCGCGGGGCCGTCCGCCGGGCACCATCAGCGTCGCCGGGCCCGGGGGGTCACTGAGGACGTGGATGGCCTGGAGGGACAGGGGCATGACGGTGACGGGCCGCTCGCGCAGAAGGCGGGCGACCTCCAGGCAGGTGGTGCCGCTGTCCAGCAGGACGCTCTCGCCGTCGGCGATGAGGGAGGACACCTCGGCGGCGATCCGGCGCTTGGCGTCGACGGCCTCGCGGGCGCGCAGCGCGAACGGCGGCTCCTCGCCCCGCAGCAGCAGGGTCCGCGCGCCGCCGCGGACGCGTTCGAGGACGCCCTGCCCGGCGAGTACGTCGAGATCACGCCGGATGGTCATCTCCGATGCGCCGGTCAGCGCGGCGAGGTCCTGGACGGTGACCTGGCCCGCCTCCCTGACGGCCTGTGCGATCACGGAGTGACGGTCTGCATTGCTCATACGCGCGATTGAACACCACCCTAGAATGCACATGCAACATGTTCGAAAGGGCGACTTTCAAACATGTAGGTTGTTCGTTACGGTGGGAGTGTGAACCCTCCGCTTCGAGCCGCTCGCGCGGCGACCTTCATCTACTTCGTCCTGGCCGGGACCCTGATGGGCACCTGGGTGGTGCACATCCCTGCCATCGAGACACGGGTCGGCATCAACCACGCCACCCTCGGGAGCCTGCTGGTGCTGCTCGGGCTCGGGGCCTTCGCGGGCATGCAGGTGGCCGGCCCCCTGACCGACCGCTTCGGACCACGCCTCGTGGTCCCCGCAACCGGTGTCCTGGCCAGCGCCACCCTGATGCTGCCCGGCCTGGCCCGGGACCCGTGGATGCTGGCAGGGGCCCTGCTGGTCTTCGGCTTCTGCAACGGCTGCCTGGACGTGAGCATGAACGCCCATGCCGTTCACGTGGAGAAGGCCTACGGCCGGCCCGTCATGTCGGCCTTCCACGCCACCTTCTCCATCGGCGGCGTCATCGCCGCCCTCGCCGCGGCGGGCGCCGCAGGTGCCGGCATGAGCCCGGCCGCCACGCTCGGCGCCTGCGCCGCGCTCGGCATCGTGATCGCGCTGGCCTTGGCCCGCGGCCTGCTGCCCGGCACACCCGCCAATGTCGCCGCCACCCCTGCCGAGCAGGCTTTGGCCGCCAGGCGGCGCGGCACCGTCAGGCGGATCTGGATCCTGGCCGCGCTGGCGTTGACGACGATGCTGTGCGAGGGAGCCGCCAACGACTGGAGCACCCTTCACCTCAAAGACGTCCTGGGTGCTCCGGCGGGCCTCGCGGCCTTCGGGTACGGCACCTTCGCGGCGGCGATGACCACCGGCCGCCTGCTCGCGGACCGGGTCGCCGCCCGGTTCGGGTCGATGGCCGTCCTGCGCTACGGTTCGGCCACGGCCGCCGTCGGGATCACGATCGCCGCGTTCGCCCCGTCGACATGGGCCGCGTTCGTGGGCTGGGCCCTGTTCGGCCTGAGCCTGTCGGGCTGCATCCCCCAGCTGTTCAGCGCGGCCGGCCACACCGACCCCGCCGCGGCCGGCGCGAACGTCTCCCGGGTCGCCGGGCTCGGCTACCTCGGCATGCTCGCCGGACCCGCCGTGATCGGCTGGCTGACCCACCTCACCGCACTGAACCACACCTTCCTGCTGCTCACCCTGCTCTGCGCGGCCACCGCCCTGGCCGCCGGCGTCCTGCGCTCCGGCTCCGGCGCCACGCCCGAGCCGGAACCCGAGCTGGCGTCCAGCAGCCACTGACCGCCTGTGCGGCACGACCCTGACACCGTGTCGCACAGGCCCCGCCCACCCTCGAAACCGCCCCGGCCAGGAAGCACCACCGCCATGTCCACCGACCGACACATCGTGCTGTTCGACCTCTTCGGAGTCATCGCCTGCCACCAACGCCCCGGCGCCCTGGAACAGATGGCCACCCTCTGCGGCGCACCCGCCGACGCCTTCGCCGACACCTACTGGGCCTGCCGCCCGCCCTACGACGCCGCCCAGCAGACCGCGGCCGGGTACTGGACCACCATCCTGCGACAGCTGTCACGCCCCGTCGATACCGACACGATCGAGGAACTGCGGCTCGCCGACATCGACAGCTGGTCCCGGGTCGACGACCGCATCGTCGCCTACGTGCAGCGCCTGCGAGACCGCGCCGAGGTCGCCCTGCTGTCCAACATCCCCGACGACCACGCTGACGCCTTCCTCGCCGCGCAGCCCTGGCTGCGGAACCTCGACCACGTCGCCTTCTCCGGGAAGATCAGTGCGGCGAAGCCGGACCCGGCGGCGTTCCACCACTGCGTCACCGCCCTGCGGGCCGCACCGGCCGACTTCCTGTTCATCGACGACCGCGAGGAGAACGTGCACGCAGCCCAGGCCATCGGCATGAACGCACACCTGTTCACCCAACCCGACGAGCTGACAGCGGCCATCGACACCTGGCTGCTATCCCGCGCTGGCTGACCAACCTCGTTGCCGCGGCCGAATGCGGCCTCAGTGCGATGACGCAGCGGCCCGGGCCCATGGTCATCAGCACGAGGACGTGCACGGAGCGCCCGAGACCCGGGGAGGGGCACCAGCGTCAGGCCCGCGGGGCTTGATCCAGGAGCGGGTGAGGCACCCCAGCCGTTCGATTCCTCAAGGCCCCACGGTGCTGTCGAAGCAGCAGCGATTGTCCATCAGTTTGGGTGGCGATGGGCGGCCGGCGGGGCCGTGGACGTTCACGAGAAATGACGTCAGAACCGGACGGGCCCGGGCAGGTGAGTTGACCGGTCGGCGAGTCTTGATCGCTACCAAGCCTGCTGATTGGCTGGTCGGCATGACTGATCTTGGACCCGTCGCCTGGCCGCCGGCCCCGATCAGGACCGAGAGGCTCGTGCTCCGTGAGTCCGAGGCCCGGGACCGTGCGGCGTTCATCGAGTTGTTCGCCTCAGCGGACGTGCACGCCTACCTCGGTGGCCCCCGGCCGCGTGATGAGCTCGAACGCGAGGTGCCTGAGATCCCCTGACGGCGGCCTGGCTTCTTCGTGATCGATCTCGACGCAGCGATGATCAGCCAGATCACGCTCGCCAGAGACACGGGGCACCTTCGGCAAGCTGCCGGGAAGACCGAGCTCGGCTACCTGTTCCTGCCGGAGGCGTGGGGATGCGGATACGCCGCCGAGGCGTGCGCAGCGGCACTGGGCTGGTTCGCTGACGCGCTTCCTGGCGAACGAGTGGTACTCGCCACCCAGACCGCCAACGTCCGCTCGATGCGCCTCGCGCCAAAGCTTGGCTTCACCGAGGTAGAGCGGTTCGAGGCCTACGGCGCTGAGCAGTGGTTCGGCATGTGGTCCCCGATCGCGTACACCATCAGCCGTGGCGGGAGCAGCCGCTGACGCACCTCACGGGGCTGACTCTTCCCGAGCACAGCATCCACCAACTCCCGTGGAAACACCGACGTGAGATCCCCAAGCGCCATGCGATCGACCAGCCGAGCAGCCACGGAAGCCCACCCCTGGTATCCGTTGAACCGTCAACACGGCCCAAAGTCAACGGCATTGGCTTTGACCTCTGAGTCAGTCATCCCAACAGGGCAGCCGTGAACAACCCGTGGTGAGCCACCAGCCACTCCTGGATGCGGTCCCAACGCTGCCAA
>NZ_JBIRXG010000046.1:0-36955 GCF_044388685.1 Streptomyces sp. NPDC020192
GGTGAGATCGCTCGGGTACGACTTGCGCATGCTCATGCCACAAGCCAAGCGAACCCCGAACGCCTGACCGGCGGCAATGTCCCAACGTCACACCATCGAGCGACGACAAGCCGGACGGAAGGTCACGTTCCGCACTCTAAGAACGGCCGTCTCCCTGAAGGCTCCGAGCCACAACTGCTGTGGAAGCGCGGCGACACCCGCGCCGCCGCAGAAGAACGGCTGCAGGCGATGAAGGCGGACCCAGACGCCGGGCGTGCGCCCCGCGACGCGATGATCGAGCAGTTCGACGGACTCGACCGGTGGATCCCCCTGCCCGTACGCGTCCGCCTGGTGGAACTCCTCGACAGCGGCGCGATCGAGATCAGCCGGATCACACTCGCGGATGCCGACCCCGCCAAACCGGCCGCTGTGGCCGCCCTGAGGCGCCGTTGGAAGCCGGACGGCCCACTGCGCCGCCCAGCCGCTGCCGCCGTGCGCTACACGGAGGACACCGGCATGTCCCCGCCGTGCGTGTGGGTGCAGGAACAGCCACTCGACGACGACCGCGACCAGTACGGCGCAGGCGCTCTGTGGATCAACGTCGGCTGGTACGACTTCGGCCAGCTCGTTTTCCGGCTTCGTGAGGGCGCACAGAGTCTGGAGGTCGTCCGCCCCACGCGCACGGAGCCGCTTCACGCCCTCCACATCACCGTGCGCGACGCCGCGGCCATGCCTCCGATGTAGCACTCCCGCCAGCCACAATGACGACGAAACGGCGTGGCTCACGAGACAGATCAGGGCGCCCCAGCGCTTGGGTACTCTTTGCAATGGTCCCGGTCGTGACGTCGTTCAATAGTTCTCCCGCACGTACTCGTACGTGCGGTCGAACAGCTCGCCCTTGATCGGCAAGCTGTACTCCTTCAGGACGGAACGCAGCTCGCGACGGACGCGTTTGTCGCCCGCGTCGCTCGCGCTCCAACCGGCATAGGCGACCTCGACGACGATCGAGTCGATCCGCGAGGCTATGTCGGGGACGATCTTGTGCAGTCCGGGCGGTGTGTTCTCCGCGACGATCTGAGTGAGCGCCCCACGCTTCGGATCGGCTAGCTGGTCGAGTGCTCCCTGGTCGCCCTGTTCCGCTGCGCGGTCTGCGGCTACCACGTCCTGAGCGATCTTCAGCGCTTCCTCGAGGAACGCCAGCGAGTCCTCGACGTTCTCGATCGCCTTGGCGCGGAGCTTCTCGATCCGCTCCGCCAGCGACTGGTATGCCGGGCTCTCGGTATCGGCGAGCCGACGCCTGAGGCGCGCCTCGATGGAGTCGAGGACCTCCTGGTACACGTCATCGGCTTTCGACTCCGGCTTCTGCTGCTCGGAGAGCTTGAGCTGCTCGGCGATCTTCTTGACCAGGGCCAGGCCGGCAGCGTCGAGCGTGACTGTCTTCGACGGCATCGACTTTACGCCCACATCGGTCATGTGGCCGTGTATCAGGTCAGTGGTCTTCGCGCCGAGACGTGCCCAGAGGAACGTCTTGGAGACGTCCTTGGGCCGGATCGACTCGTACACCTTCGCGAGCCGGTGCCTCTGTGTTTGTCAAGCTGGTTGGGGTGGTGGCGTAGGCTCGGGTTTGGCGGGTCCGGGAAGTGACTTGTCCGAAGAGTTGGCCGTCGGGGTTGGGCCGGCCGCGCTGGATGCTGTAGTCGCCCCCGGTTGTCCTCCTGGGCCCGTCGCCCCGGTGCGTCGGCGTTCGTCGCCAATCATCGTGCGCCAGACGTGATCAGCAAGGCGGCGCTTCAGGCAGCGTTTTGCTTCCCGGGGTGTCTTTCCTTCTGCGAGTTTGGCCTGGTAGTAGGTGTGGCCCCGGGTGCCCGGCATGCGGATCTGTGTGATGGCGACGGTGTGAAGTGCCGCGTTGAGCTGGCGGTCGCCGCGCCTGGACAGGCGGTGGCGTGCGCGGTCCGCGCTGGCGATCTCGATGGGAGCGGTGCCGGCGTACTGGGCGAAGGCGCCGGCGGTCGGGAAGCGGGTGGGATTCCCGGTCCGGCCCAGGAGTCGGGCGGCGGTCACGGCTCCGATGCCCGGAGTGGCGGTCAGCCGGCTTTCGGACTCTGCGACCAGCGCGGCCATGGCTTTGCCGTTGTCCTTCAGCTTCACATCCCAGGTCCGGATCTCGGCGATCAGGTCAGCGGCAAGGGCATGGCGGGTGAGCTCGGCGGAGCCGACGGGAACGACCGTGTCCAGCAGCTGTTCGGCCTTGGCCGCGGACAGATCGCGCGGTGCCCCGCCGGGCAGGAGTGCCCGCAGCAGCGCGTGGAGCTGGTTCACTGCGCGGACTCTGGCCTGCGCAAGGTTGCTGCGCCGTTCGTCCAGCAGCGCCAGTGCATCCGTCGAACTCTCGGGCTGGACCGGTCGTGCGTCGCCTTGGAGAGCCGCGACGCACGCCGCCGCGGCGGCATCAATGCGGTCGTTCTTGCGGCCTGCGCCGCGCGAAAGCTGGCGGACGCGGGCGGTGGCGCTGGGCGCGACGTCAACGACCTCTTCTCCCCAGGCGAGCAGCCATGAAGTCAGGTGGTGTCCCAGACCCCTGGCGTTCTCGATGGCCCATCGCCGTTCGGGCCACTGGCAGGCCCAGGCCAGCATGCGCTGGTACTCCTGGAGCGTCACGTCGATGCGGATCGATGCGAGATCACGGTTGGTCTCGGGATCGACGGCCGTGGCGGTGTGGGTCGACTTGTGCGGATCGATGCCGATCAGCATCATCGGCGGTCCTCTTTCTCGGACGTCGGGTCAGTGGAATCCGCAGCTGACATCCCGACTTCGAGAAACGTGGGGTGGCCGATGCTCATGCCTCTGTTGAGTCAAGCCGCGAACGGACACCGGGCAGGTCGACACACCCAAAGAGAGCCAGCCCCTGCGGGCGGCAGGAAGTACTCGAGTCAGCCTGCCCGATGTCCTGCGGTACGTTACGGGCGGCCAACCCGATCACGAACACCGCTGCTCCCCATACAAGTCGAAAGTACTGGCGCAGCAGCCCGTTGGTGTTCTCATTCGTGGCGCGCTGCCAGGGGGCGTGCGGGTCCGCGAAGTAGACCGGTAGTCCCGTCTCGATGGTGAGTTGGGCGTGTGCGGAGAGTTCCTTCCCGCGATCCCAGGTCAGTGATCGGCGAAGCTGACCGGGCAACGTGGACATCGCGGTGGCCAGGGCGTCCTTCATCGCCACGGCGCCGTAGCCGGCCAGCGCAGGCCCGTTCTTGGTGCGCGGGATCGTGCCGTAGCCCTCGGCCCGTGGCAGGTGAACCAGCATCGTGTAGCGGGTGGTGCGTTCCACGAGCGTGCCGATCGCCGACCGATTCAGCCCGATGATCAGGTCACCCTCCCAGTGGCCGGGCACCGCACGGTCGGCTGCTTCAGCCGGCCGTTGACTGATCAACACGTCCGCGGTGACGTGACCGCCCGGCTTGTTGCGGGCCCTCGCCCGCGGGACACGCAAGGCGCGGCCGGTGCGCAGGCACGCCACGAGCTCACGTCTGAGGCCCCCACGGCTCTCGACGTAGAGGGCTTGGTAGATCGCTTCGTGGCTGATGCGCATGGACTCGTCCTCGGGAAAGTCGATCTTCAGTCGGGCTGAGATCTGCTCCGGGCTCCAGGCATTCGCCCACCGGCGATCATTGCGATGCGGCTTGTTGCGCCCCTTCCACTCGGGCACCTGCGGACCGGGAAGCGCCCTACCGTCCGGGGCTCGGATCACGCCCTGCAAGCGGTCCTGGACATACTCCCGCAGCCGCTCGTTCGCGGCCAGCTTCGCCTCTTTGGGACGCTGTGCCACGAGGTCGGCCTTCCACTGCGCGACCGAGGCCCGGTACTCGAGCCTGCCGCCGCGTGTGGCCGCGTTGCGCCGCAGTTCCCGGGAGATCGTCGATGGTGACCGGCCCAGCCGTCCGGCTATCTCCCGTACCCCGACTCCCTGCACGCGCAGCAGAGCAATCTCCTCCCGTTCGGCGAACGAGAGATAGCGGCCCGAGACGGTCAGGTTGATCTGCGGCATCCCGCCAGCGTGTCGGAACCCCCGCCCTCCCACCGCCGGCGCAGCTCCGACAGCGACCGCCGCATCCTCACTGGTCAGGCCCTTGGCGATCTCGCCCCAGAACAGCCGCTCGATCTCACGCCGAGTGGAGGGCCGTCCCGGCGACTTCATCGGTGACCGCCCCGTCAACTCCGCCATCCAACCCGCTGGTCGTCCCACAACACACCCCTCTGATCAGGAGTGTTGCTACGACTGGTTGAACCCGGTCAGTACACATCGCGTGAATTCGCCGATATGTGCGGCGAGTTGGGCGTCACCCAGTCCATGGGCGCGGTCGGCACCTCCGCCGACAACGCCGCCTGCGAGAGCTTCCACGCCACCCTCAAGCGGGAGACCCTTCGCGGCGCCCACCACTACCCGGGAGCGGAACTCTGCCGACGCACCGTCTTCCGCTGGCTCACCCGCTACAACACCCGCCGCAGGCACTCCGCCAACGGACACCTCAGCCCCATGGCCTACGAAAACCAGCACCGGCAGGAGTCCGATAAGCTCACGCTGGCCGCATGATCACCCGAACGCGTGTCCACCTTCGCGGGGGAAGGCCCGCCCACGCCAACCAAATCTGGCACCTGCCGGCCTGATCGAACCCGCATGTTTGCCCGCCGCGCTCCGCCGCCCAGTGGCGGGCACAGCCATTTGCATGAAAGGGGGCGGGACGGGAAGGTGCTTCACACGGTCAGTTCGGCCGGTACGGAGCGCCGGAGGGTCTGGCCGCCGAGGACGGTGATCAGCATGGCGAGAGTGGCGGCCAGGCCGGCGACGAGTGACACGAGGCCGAAGGAGCTTCGCTCGACCAGGAAGCCGCCGATGGCCTTTCCGGCCGAATCGCCGATGGCGTCGGCCGTGGTGATCCACATGAATGCCTCGTTGGCGAAGCCGTTCGGCACGGTGCCGTCCAGCAGGAGGTAACGGCACGTGATCATGGGGGCGGCCGGCAGGCCGACCAACAGCGTCAGCAGCACCACGGCGGGCATCGAACGCGCGAGGGAGAGCGCGGTCATCAGCAGGGCGAGGAGCAACAGGATGGCCGCGTAACGGCGGTCGAGCGCGGACCTCCAGGTGCGGTGGCCGTACGCGAGCCCGCCCACGAGGCTGCCGATGGCGACCAGGGCGATCAGCAGCCCGGCGATGCCAGGGACGGCGTGCCGGGTGGCGTAGGCGGGGAGGTCGACTTCCACGACGGCGAAGGCGAAAGCGGTGGGCGCCGTCGTCGCGATCAGGACGGCCAGCGGTCCGCTGGCCATCACGGCCGGCCTGCTCCACATCTGCACTGCGGCCCGGGGTTGGCTGCGAACCGCGGACAGCTGGCTGAAGACCAGGGTCGCCGACCAGGTGAGGCAGGAGGTGGCGAGCAGGGCGAAGGTGGTCCCGGCCTGCGCGATTGCGGCACCGGCGCCGGCCGGGCCGCCGATGTATCCGATCTCCTGGAGGACCGCCTGAACCGCGTAGGCGCTCTCGCGGTCCTGCTCGCCGGTCAGCCGCGACCAGGCCGACCGCATGGCGGCGTACACCGCGGAGTAGCCGGTGCCGACGGCTGCCGAAGTCAACACCAGGACCACCAGCGGTGCGTGGGCTTCGCCGGCGGCGACCAGCGCCAGGGTGAGCACCAGGTGCGCCGTGGCGATGACGGCGAGCACGGCGGCGCCGTACCGGTCGGCCAGCCGGCCGCGCACCGGAGCGGTGGCGGCCGAGCTCAATCCGTAGCAGCCGATCACGATCCCCGCGGATCCGAACGACCCCGTGGCGTGGACCAGGAACAGCAGCATCGCGAGCGGTTCGGCGCCGACGCCTACGAACACCAGCGTGCCCACGACCGTCAGATTCCGGGTTTCGCTGCTCAGGGGGAGACGACCGACGCGCTGACGGTCGGTCTTGGTGCTCATCGCGGGTTCTCGGCCAGGCGAGGAAGGACCGCTTCGTAGACCGCTGTGATCTGCCGCAGTGCTGCCGGTGCGCCGTAGGTCTGCTCGACCGCCGGCCCGGCCGATCGGGCGAGCGCTGCATAGCGATCGGGCTCCGCGATGATCCGTCGAACCTTCGTCGCCAGCGCGTCGAGGTCGCCCGCCGGCACCAGCATGTCCGGGCAGAGCCGGCCAACGGTCGTGCGCAGACCGCCAACGGCGAAGGCGGCCATGGGAGTTCCGACGGCCAGCGCCTCCAGTGCGACGCCGCCGAGTTCCTCGTAGGAGGAGGGCATGACGAGCGTGGTCATGACTGCGAGGGCCTCCGGGACCCGGTTGTTGGGGACGAATCCGGTGATCAGGCACTCGTCCGCCAGTCCCTCGGCGCGGATCTGCTCCTCCAGGCGCTCGCGCTGCGACCCGTCGCCGACGATCAGGAACAAGGGGTGGAGGTCGCGCAACCGCAGTGCCAGCGGCACCAGGTACTGCCAGCCCTTCTCGCTGGCAAGGCGACCGACGAAGCCGATGATCGGGCGGTGGCCGGCGGCGGACGCCCAGGCGCCGAAGTCGCCCGCGCCCGCTCGGGACACCCGGGGCGGGGCGGGCCCGGTGTCCACGATGTCCGGCACCACGGCGAAATGCTGCTCGCTCACGCCAAGGGCCTTGGCCGCAACGCGCGCTGTGCTCTCCGTCAGCGTGACGACCCGTGCCGCGCGGCGGATCGCGCGCTTCTCCGCGATGGCCCCGAAGCGCTGCTGCAGCCGGGCCATGGCGGACCGCGGGACGTAGCCCGCGAGGCGCGAGCAGTGCAGGGTGAGGACGTACGGTGCACGGACCAGCCGGGCGGCAACCGGGGCGAGCAGCAGGGTCCAGAGCGCCCCATCGGCATGGACGTGGACGAGGTCCGGCTTCCACCGCCGCAATCCGAAGCAGGCGCCGAGCGTGGCGAAGAACCACGCCGGGGTCAGCCCCACCAGACCGGTCGATTCGGAGCGGATCTCGGGAATCGGCATCCGGGCGATGCGTACGGTCAGCCCTTCCCGGTCCTCGCGGACCGGCGGGAGCCCGGGGAAGCCGACGGTCACCACCACCTGCTGCACGCCGTCCTCGGCTAGCATCCGGGACAGTCGGGTGGTCTGGATCTGCATTCCCCCGATGGAGTCGTACTCCGCGGGCCAGGCATCGACCTGGTCGTGGTAGTACCACGGTGTGAGCCGCAGGATGCGCAACGGTTCCCCCGGTCCCTGTCGTTCCTCGGCAGATCAGGAAGGCGGCGCAGTTCCTCGGGCCCTGGGCGCGATCGATCGCACCGGATCAATTCGCACTGTCGCACGGGAACCGCCAGAAATCAACAATCAATGATCTTCCGGCAGTTGAGCCCGATGCGGCGGACGCGCACTGAGGCATGGCCTGGTTGGTCGGTCCCCGTGCCGGGGTAGTGAGTGTGCATGGATGCGATCCTGGTGGAACTGCACGCCCGCTCCCAGGACAGGACCCTCAGTGCGGGACTGCCGGACATGGACAGGTCCTCCTTCTCATTGGCCAGGGGGAGGGGTGAGCCGCGCGGCGTGGAGGCGGCACGGCTCACCGGGGGGTCTCGGTCAGTGGGCGGGTGCGGGGCGGACCTGGATGGTCCGCGGGGTGCGGGCGCGGCTGGTGCGTTCGGGGACGGGGATGCCGGCGGCCTTGAGCCGCGCCGTCATTGTGGCCACGTCTGGCACCGTGGGGATGGGGAGCGCGGCGTCATGGAAGAGGCGGACCATGGCGTCGGTGTCGGGCTCGCGCTTGTGGGTTCCGCCGGTCCAGGCCCCGCCTTCGAGCGCCAGGAGCTCGTTCTCGGGCATCGGTTGCGACCCTGGAGGCGGAGAGCGGCGCTCGGCGGCTGCCGACGGCACCCGGCAGGGCCGCCCCTACACCGCTCCCGGTGGGGACCAGCTCCCGAAGGCGGTACATGAGGCACTGCCCCTCTCCCGCAACGCTCCACGGTGGAGCCAGGCCACGCGGTCTATCTCGCACACACTGCCCAGCAGATGCGGGCAGTGTTCGAGGCCGTCGATGGCGGCCACATCAACCAGGCAGCCCAACTCGTGAAAGACCTACTGCGGACGACCGGCGCCCGCCCTCAACTCGACCGCGTCGACGGCGAGCCCTGGCAAGTCCACTTCCACGGTTCCGACGACACTCTCTCCGTGGGCTGGAGCGCCGGATGCGCCACCGCCCTCGCTCTGGCCATCGGCAGCACCCTGGCCGGACGCCTCGGCGTCTGCACCGCCCCGAACTGCGACCGCGTGTACGTAGACGCCTCCCGCAACGCGGTCCGCCACTTTTGTTCCGCATCCTGCCGAAGCCGCGTGAAGGCCGCAGCCTTCAGGGCACGCAAGGCGCCCAAGAACTAGGGAAGTTCTGAACCCAAGAACTTGACAGGGAACGTCAAGGCGGACGTGACGCAGTGGCTGGCGAGCCAGGGGCACGCGGCGCAGGCCGAGTTGTGCAGCCTCGGGCACGGGCCCGGGGATGCCGTGGACTTCGTGCTGCGTGCCACGAATCAACGCTTGCGCTTCGAGCTGCGGCCCAACGACTACCGCAGCTGGCGTGGAACGGCGGACAGCCTGGCCGCCAAGGAAGGGCATGTCGAGTGGGTCTTCGGGCTGGAGAGCGCCATCACCCGGGATATGACGGCCCGCTACGGCTATGCCCTGCGGGTGCGGTGCGAAACCGACGGCAACAGCCGTCGGGTTCTGATCGGCACCGTCACCGAGAACCGCCCCGTCGCCTGGTCCCCGCTCGAGCGGTGCCGGATGACCGGCGACGGCCTCATCACCCCCGACCTCGACGAACTGCGTAACCGCGGGCTGATCCGCGAGGGCGCCGCGCGCTATGACGCTGTGGCCGGCAGCCTGCCGCTGCGCGGCGCCGAGATCGTCTTCGCGATCGACGGCGAGGCGCGGCCGGACACCGACTCGCCCCTCGTGGAGGGCGGCCGGTACCTGATGTCCGGCTTCATCAAACCGGCCGGACACCGGATCCTCAGGGCCCAGCTCTCCTTGCCCCACGACACACCTCGCCCCACCGAGCAGTACGTGTACCGGCTGGCGGGCGCGGTGCGCCTGCTGGTCACCGAAGCCGACCGGCCGGGTGAGAACACCCGCTGGGCGGTGCGCGCGGACAGCCTCATCCAGCTCAAGGGCCTGGACGCGGAACGTACCGGCCTGTGGCGTCCCCCTGTCGCCCTGGACGAGCCCCTGCCCACGCCGAAGCCCGCCACGCGGACCGCTCCGGCCCCCACCGTTCCGGTGCAGTCCCAGGGCAGCGGCACCGCCACACTGTTGCGGCGGGCTCTCGAAGACGTGGCGCGGGAGGGGGCCACCACCACGTGGCATCAGCTGGCCGAGCGGGTCGGCCTGGATCTCGCGCACCTGCCTGATCCCAAGCGCCGGGACCTCCTCGTGGAGGTCGACAAGCCGCAAGATGGGAACCGGTCGCTGTTGTGCGTCCTGGTCCGCGCGCCCTCCGGCCGTCCCCTGCCCTATCTCGCCACCGCGCTGCGCCTGCTCCAAGTCACCGCCCCGGCCTCGGAGTCCGCGCTGTACCGGTGGAGCGACGAGCAGATCCGCGCTGCGCATACGGCGTACGGCCACCGCACTCCTCCCCCACCGGCATCGGCTGCCATTGCGGAGGCGCCCCGCCCCGCGGAAGCGCGGGGCGCCCAGGAACAACTGACCCTCCTCAAGGCCCAGTTGGCCGTGGGCCGTGCCACGTTGCCCCGCGCCACCGGCCGCCGCGCCGCCCGCCTGGCCACCACGGTCAAGGACGGCGAACAGCACCAACGGCTCTACGAGAGTGTCTGGGAGCGCAGGCAGGAACTGCGCGCGTGGCAACGCGAGTGCGAGCGGCTCCTGGACGACCTCGCCCGCCTCATTGGCCACCCTCTGCCGGCGTCTGCTCCCCCGAAGAAGAGCATGCCCGCCGTCCCGCCCGTCGCCGCGAAGAGCCCCGTCTCGCCGGGGAAGGACAAGCGTACGTTCCAGGCACAGGCAACGGCAGACATTGCCCGTCTCACGCAGCTGTTCAAGCAGGCCCGTGATGCCGACGACCTGAACGAGGCCAGACGGATCCGCAAGGAGGTCTCACGGATCGCCACGGATCGCCTGTCCGGTGAGCCACGGCAGAACCTCCTACTGCTCCGCACCGACCTGCAGACCTGGATCAACAGCCGTGAAGCAGCAGCCGCCCACGCGGCGCTGCGCACCTTGTTCACCGACCTCGCGACGGCCGACCCCGCCCCCACGCCTCTCGCCCTGCGCAGTGCCCTTGCCCACTCGAAGATTCTCAAACGACGCTGCCCCGGCCCCCTGCCGCAGGACCTCCACACGGCGCTCACCCGCCTGGAAGACCAGGTCAACGGCGAATCGGTGACTCCAGACGGCGAAGCCCCTCTGCCGGCGACCCACCCGTCACCCAGCGACGCGCCGCCTTCCGGATCTGCCGCTTTCGTAGAAGCCCGAGCGGAGTTCGCCTGGCTCGTGAAGGAGATCCGTACCGCGCAGGAGGCCGGCGACCTGGCTGCGGTCCAGACCGCGCGCCACTTGGCCGGACCTATCTACGGCCAGCGTCTGTCGCCCGAAGACCGCGCCGCCTACACGCCGTTGATGCGCGAGGTGAAGGCGTGGTGCCAGGAACAGGATCCGAACACGGACCCGATCCTGCGCCGTATCCGTCAAGTCCTCGCCGAACTCGGCCGTGCCGACAACGGCCTGGCCACCGAGCAACTCGCCGCATTCCTCGACGAGATCAGCTCGCTGCGCCGTCAGTTGGGCCGGCACCTACCAGTGCTCGAAGAGGTTCAGGTCAAGCGGTGAAAGCGCCAGCTCAAGGCCCGCACCTGGAGCGCGCCGCGTCGTGCCGCACCGCGCGCGGCGGACCCGGTCACGGCCGTCCCCGGTCCCAAGGCCACCGCACCGTCTCCCCCGGACCGTCTGCCGATCGAGACCATCGACAAGCTGGCCGCCATCGCCCGGGACGTCCTCAAGGACGCGGCGCGCAGCGGCGGCTCACTTCTGACGTGGGGTGACCTGCGGCTGCGGATGGCGGGCGGGCTGCCGCACCTGCACCCGGACGACCAAGGTGAACTCCTGGTCGCCGTCGACCGGGAGACACCGGTCGGTGAACCGCTGCTGTCCACACTCGTCGCGAGCTCGGACGCCTCGCTGCACTGGCTCTACCGCCACGTCCGCTTCAGCCTCGGCCGCGAACGCATACCCGAACCAGACCTTCCCGCCCACTGGGCCACCGAAGTCCTGCGCCTGCGCCAAACCTGGCGCCACCGCTGACCTGGCGCACTCAGCTCACGGCGTCCGGGCCCGGCCCACCCGCCGTTCAGCTCGGTCGCGGACACCCGCCGGCCCCGGCTCGCTGCACCGGTCCGCCACGACTGCTCGCGGCTACGGGTAGACACCGAGCTCGTAGTGGCGCACCCCGGCGTACACGGTCACGGTGCCGTCGTCGTGCATCTCGCCCCAGGGGCGCTCCGGGAGTGAGATGTCCAGGCAGCTGCCGGAGCAGCCCTCGCAACAGTCGAAATGGTCCTGCCACGCTGTCACGTCCGCTTCGGTGCGCGGGTTGCGCATCGTATGGACGTCGTGACCGCTGCACTCGTCGTTCGGCACGGTGCGCCGTGGCCACAGTCCGCGGTGCCGCACGGGCAGGGACGGTCGCACCCGGCCGGTTCCCAGTCCTGGGTGATCACGGCGCGTTCTCGGGGTGACCTTCGATTCGCTGTCAGGGCTGCCACGACGTCCTGCCGGGACGCCCCGGTCGCCTTCTGCACGGCGTCCGTGAGCGCGACCACGTTGCCGAGGTCGGGATCAGTGCCTGAAAGCCATACGGTCGGTGAGCCGGACGAGTCGGCCTCGTTGCGGTACAGCCTCGCGAAGAACGAACGCGTCCCCGTGTCGTATCCCCAGTCGCTGCCCCGCTCCCAGCCGCGAAGCGGCAGAGCGAGGGTGAAGTCCTCGACGATTCGCTGCCCTTGTGGCACATAGAGCGCGGTCATACGGTGCCAGCGGCAATGCGCCAGATCGCCGTGGGCGATGGCGGTGCAGGCGTCGTTGAGGGCCGGATTCCCTCGGCAGCGCCGCTTGGTGCGATGGGCACGGCAATACGTCTGCGTCGCCTCGATGAGCTGGTCGAACTGCCGTCCCCCCGTGTCGCTGGGTGCCATACAGCGCTGGCGGTGCGCGGCGGCGGGGTGGCGATTGGCCAGCGTGCCGTCGGCCCGCTGCTGTTCGATCTCGCGGTGGATCCGGGCCACGCTCTCATTGCGCGCCGCGCCCTGCAGCGGGTAGACGGTGCCTTTCGTCGTCAGCAGGTTCGTGAAGGTGTCCGGGGCGAGTTGCGGCTCCAGCAGCAGCCGCAGACCGTCCTCGCCGACCGGGTACTCCACCGCTTCACCCGACGGGAGGACGCTGCGCAGGCGCCGGCTGGTGACCAGTTCGAGCCACAGTTCCAGCATCAGTTCGCAGTCATCAGAAATGGGCTGGAAGAACCAGCGCTCCTCCGCGTCACGGATGGCGCGGATGCCGCGGTGGGCCTCGGTCCGGGACGCTGTCTTCGCCCGTTCCCGCAGTCCCTGGGCGCCCGCCAGCGTGGTGAGGTCCAGACGCACCGCACGAGATGGGCCGCCGCCGGCCACATGACGGGCGGCATACAGCGTGTCCACCGTCTTCGCGGCCAACACGCCGACGTCCACCACGTCGCCGTAGGTCCGCAGGCATCGGTAGTCGCCGTCGAAGAGATTGTGGCCGATGATCAGGTCGACGTCTCCGGCCACGGCACGGAGGTCCGACAGATTCTGATCTCGGAACGTGTGAAAGGCTACTTGCCGCCAGTATTCCCGTCCCGGCATGTCGGTGGCGTCCTGTCGTTCCATCACCAAAAAGCCGACGACGTCGATATCCCAGCGCTCGGGCAGACTCCGGCCCGCTACCCGCGCATAGTCCACATCCAGCACCCCCACCGTGCGGGGAGATCCCGAAGGCAGGCGCCGTACCGCAGGCGTGCGATAAACGGGCGCGTGGCCATACCTGTCGGCGTCCACGACGCTCGGGTCCGGCGCCACAATCGGAGTCCACGCCTCCAAGTCCTCCGCGCTGGCATAGGCGCTGTCACTTCCTCCATGCGTACACACCGAGTGCGCCGCATAGAAGGCAAACCCTCGTCGCCGCAGATCCAACGCACCTGGATCATCGGCGAGTTGACTCTCGGAAAACACCCACAGGTAGACCGGTACAGCCAGGTCGGACCGCAGGTACCACCCCGCCTGGAGCGGCGCCCGAGGGGAATCAACCTGCGGGACGAAATCGGACGAGTACCCGTCGGGAGGCTGCGCCGTGAACTCCAAGAGCGGCTGGCCGGACTCCCGCCCCGCGTCGATCAACGCCTGAAAGGTCCACCCGCGCGACGGCACCCGCGGGCCACCGAGCCTGATCACGGAGGGCAGTTGCTCGTGCGGGGCAACCTCGCCGGTGCGCCGGGCCCGCGACGACGGCTTCTTCTTCCTCTTCTTCGGCATGCGCCGGTACAGTAGCCACCCCCGCTGACAACGGCCGCGCCCTAAGAACCCCTATCGGAATGCGGTTCGGCCGAGGGTCCTGCTGCCAGAGGTAGGTGTGGAGTTGCCATGGCAGGATCCGGCTGTGACGTGTGATGTGTGTGGACACGAGATGCGGCAGGCGCCGGTAGCGGAACCGCGAGCGGCGTGGGACTTGCCGGTGAAGGAGCGGTGGTTCTGCTCTTGGTGCTACGCGTGGACCGAGCTGGGACATGATCCCCATGAGGTTTCACGGCCGCAGTACCAGCCCATGTACGGGCGCTGGGAGCGGGCAGAATCACCGAGCCTCCCTGAGAACGTGGCCCATGCCTATGACACGGCCTACGCCTACACAGGTTCCGGCGCGACCCTGTGCGGCATAGAACACGAGGGTCTCTCGGTCTCTCCGTACTGGTGGATGCCGGATCGGAGCAACGCATGTGGCGCCTGCAAGGAGGCCGCGGCCGCCATTGACCAGCGCTGGCCATTGGAAATGCGTCGCGGGAACCGAGTTAATCCCGTGCCCCCCTCCGGTTCCAGCTGGCCCCCCTTCTAGGGTTGCCCGCGCAACGACCTGAGCCGCCTCCAGCAGATCAACGCGCACGCGAGTCTGAGGAAGGCTTCGTGGATGTCGTCGCGTATCTCCCAGCGGATGCGTAGACGGCGGAACCAGTGCAGGTGGGCGAATGTGCGCTCTACGACCCAACGCTGAGTGCCCAGGCGGGAGCCGTGCTCGGTACCACGGCGAGCGATCACTGGCTTCACACCGAGGTCCCAGACCAGGCGGCGGTACTTGTCGTGGTCGTAACCCCGATCACCCAGCACCACGTCCGGGCGGCGCCGGGGCCGGCCGCGTTTGCCCCGCACCGGCGGCACGGCCTGCAGCAGCGGGATGAGCTGGGTGACGTCGTTGCGATTGCCGCCGGTCAGGGTGGCGGCGAGCGGGATGCCGGTGGCATCGGTGATCAGGTGGTGCTTGCTGCCCGCTCTGCCCCGGTCGACAGGGCTTCGTCCGGTCTTGGCTCCCCCTTTAACGCGCGGATGTGGGAGCCGTCGACGGCCGCCCGGGAGAAGTCCAGGGCGTTGGCGTTGCGGAGCTTGGCGAGGAGAACCTCGTGCAGCCGGGACCACACGCCAGCCTCGGTCCACTCGGCCAGGCGCCGCCAGCAGGTCATGCCCGACCCGAAGCCGAGTTCTTGCGGCAGGTGTTCCCAGGAGATCCCCGTGTGCAGCACGAACAGGATGCCCTGGAACACCAACCGGTCCGGATGCCGCTTGCGCCCAGGGTGCCGGGTCCGGCGCTCAACCTTGGGCAGCAGCGGCTCGATCACTGCCCACAGTTCGTCGTCGACTTCCCACGGCTTCGGCCGCGCCACCGCACACCTCCGGATCAGCAGTCCCGGAGTGATCCAACCACTTCGAAGATCATTTCGTTAGGGGTTCTAAAGGCGACGCGACCTACCCGACGGCCTGTTGATCTTCCCGGCGTCGGACGAGGACCACGATCATCTCGGTGACAGCTTTCGGCAGCCCGGTGAGTCGAGTGCGCAGTCGTGTCATAGAAAACATCGTCGGGGCACGGCGCGGCCGGGGCATGAGTCGCGGTACTCAGCTGTGGTGCGCAGGAACCCATGGGGCCGATGGGTTCCGAGTCCTGACCGCGCACCGGTCAGACGACCCGGCGCAGGGCCTGTCCGTCCCAGAACTCGACACCGGCGTACCGGGTCTCCCGGGCCGGGACCTTCGCCGCGAACCCGGCAGCCGGTAGCGCTGGCTGTCCCAGTCCGACGCCTTCGGGCTGGCATCCATGCCACCAACAGGATCCGGAAAGTCTGTGTGACGCCGCCTCCAGTTGCTTACAGCAGCACGACCGCGAATCCGATCAACCAACCATGACTCTATGGAGGGCAGCCCCCTGGTCCCGTACGCACCCCGGCGGTCACTCATGGGCAGAATGCGCAAGTTGGCTGACAAGACCATTCTTCTCCACGGCCGCGCGGACACCGCTTCTACGCTGGCCCTCATGCGCGAAGTCGAATACCGGAGCAGTGGCGTTCCGTTGGAAGAATATGAACTCACTCGCGGGGACCACCGCCGTCAGAAGCAGAGCGAGGAGATCAGCGAGTCGGTTCGGCGTCAGGTCGAGGAGGACAACGCCAAATGCCGGGCAGACCCGGCGAGGGCGGAGCGTCGCCGCCAGGCATTCGAGAATGTCGCGGAGCTGATGCAGTCCTTCAAGAAGGCAGACCACGAGATCATGCGGTGGCGTGTCCGGTTGTACTGCGGCCACATCATCGAGACCGAGGCGCACTACACGTACACCGACCCCCTCTCCGCCGGGTCATACGGCAGGCGATGCTCTGAGTGCGGGGAAGACCGGCAAACAATCGTGGCCTTCGAACCCATCGGACTGCGTGGCGAGCCACCGGAACCAACAGAATCCACACCTCCGCCGCCCCCGAAGAAGCCGACACGAGCCGACCTCGAACGACGCGTTAAGACCCTGGAGAAGGAGAACGAGCGCTTGCGCACGAAGCTCACTGGCTGAAGGCCCCGACCGCAGCCACGGGCTGACTCGCAACAGCTCACGGAGGCCGAGCTGACGGCAACGGCGAAGATCGCCGCCGCACGGACACCCAGTTCGCCCGCACGATGGCAGCTCATCGCTGCCTTGGGCGAAGACCCGGCCGGGCACCGGTCGGCGATACGCGCCATCGCCGCCTAGACACGGTCCACGTCAGCCTTCGCTCGTTCGAGCGAAATGGTTTCGAGCCATCTTCCGCCGGCGAACGGAACTGACACCATGCCGCCGTCGCACGTCAACCTCGAGTCGAAGGCGGGCCATTGGAACGGCAGGTCAATGAGCGGCAACTCTCGGTGCTGAAATGGGTGGAAGACGGGTGCCCTGCCGGCGTTTGGGAGACCAGCTCCTACAAGACCACCTGTCAGGCACTGCAGAACCGCGGCCTGGTCCTGGTCTCCCGGAAGGGTGGGCAATGGAACGTCGCCCTGACAAGCGCCGGCCGGCACTACCTGGCGCACGGCACATACCCTCCCCCTGGATCGCGCCCGCGGAAGACCCAGGCCGCCGCTCCGCAACCCCCGTCCCCCCGAGCACAGGAACCTCCGGCCTCCGCGCGAAAACCAAGCCCTCCTCCACAGCGCCGCGTGACATTCACGGAACAGCTGCTGCAAGAGCTCGCGGAGGCAGGCGGCCAGATCGTCAAGCCCGGCAGCGGTCCGGACTCCGAGAAGTGGCCGTCCCGCATCGCCGCGGCGCGCAGATCCGGAAGGATTCCGGAGACGAAGGAGCTGTACGGGGGTTGGTGCCGTGGCGGGTACGAGATCAAGCTCGTCGACATCCCCGCCTGGCGCCTTGCCGTCCTCGAACCCGTCCCCGTGCCCGCCCGGCTCAACCGCCCGCACACCGTGGTCCGGGCCATGCAGAACGAACAGCAGCCGCTGGGCCTAACCAGGCCCGTCCAAGGACGTGCTCTCCGGCTCATCCAGGCGCTGATCACCGCTGCCGAGGCCGAAGGACACTCCAGTTCGGCGGGAGCGACCGGCTCCGCGCCACCGTCTCATCGCCGCCGCAGAGCATCTCCCCACTTCACCATCACCGCACAGGGCCAGACCGTGGGGTTCCTCGTCCTCCAGGAACAGGACCGGACCGAGCACGTCGCCACCGAGAAGGAACTCGCCGACGCCAAGAAGCACTCCTGGATCAGGATCCCCCGCTTCGACTACACCCCATCCGAACGCCTCCGCTTCGTCCTCAGCGGCGGCCAACCGCACCGGGCAAGCGAATGGTCCGACGCCCCCGGCCACCCCCTCGAAGACCAGCTCGCCGAGATCGCGCGCAGCTCCCCGCGATCGCCCCCAGCGTGCCTGCAAGATCGCCGTGCCGTCCACCGATTGCGCTCCGCACGCTGACGCACGCCCGGGATGCACTCCCGGCTCACGCTCCAACCCACCTCCGTCCGCGAGTCTTTGGCGACATATCACCAATCAACCTACATCCACTGGCGTTTGCTGCTTGGGATGTCATGGGCATTCTGTATGGGTCTGATCGTCGGCATGGGTGCAACCTTGGGGGGCCGATGGCAAGAGGGGACGTCTGGGCGGGAAAGGGCACGACCGGATCGGTCGCGAACCTCGTCGCCCAGTTCGGCGAGGAGGTCAGGACCAAGCTGCAAGGTCCCGCAGGGGCGGTCAGCAGTAAGGAGGACAGCCTGACCGCGCCGGTGGAGCATCTGCTGCGCGGCATGGCCTCGCGGCAACGCCTCAAGCTCATCGTCCACGGTCAGAGTCGCATCAAGGAACTCGGGATCCGGCCCGACTTCGCCATCGGCTGCGGCGGCAGGACCATAGGGCACGTCGAGCTGAAGCAGCCGGGCTCGGGGGCCGACCCGGAGAAGTGGTCGGTGAAGAGCCACGACCGCAAGCAGTGGGAGAAGATCAAGGCACTCCACAATGTGCTGTACACCGACGGATACCAGTGGGCGGTCTACCGTTTCGGCGTACAGGTCGGCCCCACCGGAATCCTGGTCGGAGACCTTGATTCCGGTAGCCGGCAACTCGTCGTCGCGGACACCGGGTTCGAGCGCGCCCTCACGCACTTCTTCCTGCCGGCGCCCATCGTCCACGACAGCATCAACGAACTGGTCAAGCGCATCGCGGGAATCTGCGCCCTGCTGCGTGACGAGGTCACCGAACGCCTCACCCGCGAGGAGCACGGGGAGGCTGACGCTGCGTTCTCGATCCTGGCCGACAACTGGAAGGACCTGCTCTTTCCCGATGCTCGCCCGGAGGAGTTCGCGGACCAATACAGTCAGACGCTGACGTTTGCCATGCTGCTGGCTCGTCTTGAGCACATTGATCTGGGCAGGCTCACGCTTCCCGAGGTCGCGATCCGACTGGGCAAGCGGCATTCCTTGATGGGCAAGGCGCTGGCGGTGCTGACTGACGACGCCCTCGACGATCTGCGGGGCATCATCGACCCACTGATCGACGTCTTATCGGCCGTCGACCCCGAGATGTTCAAGGACGAGACCGGAGACGCCTACCTCCACCTGTACGAGGGCTTTCTGAGCGCCTACGACCCGGAACTGCGACGGCGGACGGGTACTTACTACACGGCTGGCGAGGTCGTCCGCTTCATGGTCGGCTTCACCGACGAGGTGCTGCGTGACCGGCTCGGCCAGGAGGACGGCTACGGAAGCGAGGACGTCACCGTCGTCGATCCGGCCATGGGCACCGGGACCTTCCTCATCAACATCATCGACCACGTCGCCAAGTGCCTGTCACTGAAGTACGGCAGCACGCTCAAGTCCGGGCTTCTCCGGGAGCTCTCGGGCCGACTGGTCGGGCTGGAGAAACAGACCGGGCCATACGCCGTCGCCGAACTCCGTGTGCACCACGCCTTCCGGTCCCACGATGCCGACATCACGCGCCGCCCGCCGAGGCTTCTGGTGGCCGACACACTCGACGATCCCGCCGTCGAGCACCACCTGGGCTTCATGTACGAGGCGATCGCCCGCCACCGCCGAATGGCGAACAAGATCAAGGCGGACGAGAAGGTCATGGTGGTCATCGGCAACCCGCCCTACCTGCGGGGTGCGAGACAGTCGGGCGTCGGACGCTGGGTCACCGAGGGCAACCCGAACGGCCAGGGCCCGATCCTCGCCCGCTTCCACCCAGAGGACAACGGACGCGTCGGATACGCCCTCGACAACCTCTACGTCTACTTCTGGGCGTGGTCCACCTGGAAGGTCTTCGACCAGTTGACCGCCTCGGGAGCACCGAAGGCCCCCAGCGGGATCGTCGCCCTCATCACCAACTCCGGATACCTGGACAGCGAGGGCTCGGCCGGCATGCGCCACTACCTGCGCGAGGTCGCCGACGAGGGCTGGGTCATCGGTCTCTCCCCCGAGGGCGCCTACTCCGACACGCGCACCCGTGTCTTCCAGGATGTCAAGCGGGAGATCTGCATCGCCGTCTTCGTCCGCCATGGCGCCCCGGACACGGGTACACCGGCGCGGGTCTGGCGACTCGACGTCCCCGCGGGCACACGCGAGGAAAAGTTCGACTGGCTGGAAGGGCTTGGCCTCGACGGCCATCGCGGAGGGACCTCCTGGCAGCTCTGCCCCACACAGTGGACCGCGCCCTTTCACGTCACGTCCGACTCCGAGTGGTCGGCAATGCCACCGGTGGACGCCCTGCTGCCCTGGACGAGCTCCGGCAACAAGAACAACCGCAACTGGCCCGTCTCACCCAGCCGGAACGTTCTGGAGAGGCGCTGGCACAGGCTCGTCCAGGCTCCGGCAGACGCCAAAGCGGAGTTGATGAAGAGCACCGGAGACCGCCGTCCGGACAAGCTGGAACCACCACTGCCCGGCCAGCAGGAGACGGGCAGTCTTGCCGCAGAAAAAGAGAGGGTTCCGGTCATCGTCAAGTACGGACGGATGACGTTCGACCGGCAGTACATCATCGCGGACCGAAGAGTGATCGACCGACCGCGGCCGGCCTTGTGGTTCGCCCACAACGACCAGCGTCAGATCTACCTGTCCGAACTCCACACGGAATCAGGCCGTCCGGGGCCGGCGGTGAGTTTCACCGCCCTTCTGCCCGACATTCATCACTTCAAAGGCACCGAAGGCGGCCGCGTCGCCCCTCTTTACCGCCACCCCCACCAGGCTGAACCAAACGTCACCCCTGGCCTGCTGCGGCTGCTCACCAAGACGCACGGCGTGACGGTCACCGCCGAGGACCTCTTCGCGTACATCGCGGGGACAGCCGGCCACAGCGGCTACACCCGCCGCTTCGCCGCGAACCTCGCCGAGCGCGGTGCCCGTATCCCTATAACACGCGACCCGGCTCTATGGGCGGAGCTCGTGGAAGTGGGTAGGCGCACGGTGTGGATCCACACGTACGGCCAGCGCTTCGCCTCCCACCACGACAGTTCACCTGGCTCGTCCCCGAGGCTTCCCCCGGAGGAACAACCGGAATGCGTCGTCGTGATCGGAGAGGACGACGGGTTACCTGAGGACATCTCCTACGACGCGTCCACACGAACCCTCACAGTGGGCACGGGCTGCATACGTCCGGTGGCGCCAGAAGTCTGGGACTATCGGATCGGCGGGGTGCAGGTGATCCGCAAGTGGTTCAGCTTCCGCAAGCGCAAGCCAGACGTGGAACGACAGACCCCGTTGAACGACATCCTGCCCCCGACCTGGCCTGCCCGGTGGACCGTTGACCTACTTGACCTCATCAACGCGCTCGGGCTCCTCGTAGCCCTCGAACCCCGACAGGCCCGGCTGCTGGACGCCGTGAGCAGCGGCCCGCTCATCACCACCGACGACCTACGAGGCGAGGGCATCCTGCCCGTACCTGTCTACGCAACCAAGGAACCGAAACCGCCGCGGAAGTCTCGACGCACCCCCGGCCCTGGTCAGCAGAGCCTCGACCTCTTGGACTGACACCCGCCCGGCCTGACTGCCTGACGCCCGCAACATCAACGGAATATCTGCACGACGACGCCCCGCCGCAGCAAGCCGGCGGGGGGTCGTCGCATCAGCTCCCCGTGTACGCAGGCCCCCGCCGGAGCAAGCCGAAGAGGGACCCTCACCTGTCACGAGCGATCACAAACGATCACGGGCGGGTCACCAACCCCGCGGACGTACTCACGCCACAGGGCTCTGACCTGGACTTACGCACTCACCCTGGACCGACTGGACGCCCGTGGACGGCTTCTACGACATGTGCCATGTAGTACCGCACACGAAGCCACGAGACAGGAAAGATCCGGACCATAGGCGGACCAACCGAGCCGCAACGGCCACCTCCTACACCATCACTGCAGTTCAGGGGCTCGCAAGCGCTGTACCACCAGCAGACGAAGAACATTCTTTGTTCTTACAGCCCTCAGAAACTTGGCTTCTTCTAGAGTCTGAAGTCGGTTGCCTGGAGGCATCGTTGCGCTCCAGGCAACCCGAAATAACGGCTACACTCTGTGATGAGCTGGAGCCTTCGCGCTACTGTCTGACACCCAAGGGAGTCTCGCCCGGACCAGTCGTGGACCAAACGGCGCCGAACGACATCACCCCACGAGCCGCCCGCTCATGAGCGCCGCGAGTCCAGGACTTCTGGGACCGGCTCGAGACAACGGCCGAGCCGCTCCCGCGCGACCTCGTCGTCGAGTTCATGGGGCTCCACATCGGGTTCCGGCATGGCTGGCGGGGGCGGCGAGCGCTTCGGGGACACCGCCAACTGTCCGCCCGGCGAGAGAAGCTGCCTCGGGGCGCTCTCGGCCCACTTGCTCATGAGCGCCGACGGCACCCGCGTCTCGACCATTTCGAGTGGACCAGTGCCGAGGCCACCGGAAGGTGGCAAACGCCGGAAAACACGACAGGGTGCACGAGATCTTCTCCAGCACCGGGCGAAGGGTTCGGCCACGGACGGTGGTACCGCTTTCACCCCTGCCTGTTCCGGCCGCCGGCGTGATGCGACCGTGCCGAGGCACCCGCTGCGGGTATTCCGCTCCGTCGGGAAAAGGAGATCGCACAGGCAATGGATCACCCTGTCCCGCTCTCCGGGTACCGTCAGGGTATGAGTCATCCGCACCCCGAGCTGAAAGCCGCCCCGCCCCTTCCCGAAGGAGGGCTGCGGGTCATCGCCCTTGGCGGCCTGGGTGAGATCGGCCGCAACATGACCGTCTTCGAACACGCCGGCAAGCTGCTCATCGTCGACTGCGGCGTACTGTTCCCCGAGGAGACCCAGCCCGGCGTGGACGTGATCCTGCCGGACTTCACCTCGATCCGGGACCGGCTGGACGACATCGTGGCCGTGGTCCTCACCCACGGCCACGAGGACCACATCGGCGGCGTGCCGTACCTGCTGCGCGAGCGGTCCGACATTCCCGTCGTCGGCTCCAAGCTGACGCTGGCTTTCCTGGAGGCCAAGCTCAAGGAACACGGCATCCGGCCCCGCACGGTGCGGGTGCGGGAGGGCGACCGGCGTGGCTTCGGGCCCTTCGACTGCGAGTTCGTGGCGGTCAACCACTCCATCCCCGACAGCCTCGCGGTCGCGATCCGCACCCGGGCCGGGATGGTGCTGCACACCGGCGACTTCAAGATGGACCAGTTCCCTCTCGACGACCGCATCACCGATCTGCGCGCCTTCGCCCGCCTCGGCGAGGAGGGCGTGGACCTGTTCCTCACCGACTCCACCAACGCCGAAGTACCCGGCTTCACCACCTCCGAGCGAGAGCTGAACCCGGCGATCGAGCAGGTGATGCGCACCGCGCCGCGCCGGGTCATCGTCTCCAGCTTCGCCAGCCACGTGCACCGCATCCAGCAGGTCCTGGACGCCGCCCACCAGCACGGCCGCAAGGTCGCCTTCGTCGGCCGGTCGATGGTCCGCAACATGGGCATCGCCCGTGACCTGGGCTATCTGAAGGTCCCCTCCGGTCTGGTCGTGAGCACGAAGGAGCTGGAGAAGCTCCCGGACCACAAGATCACGCTGGTGTGCACCGGCTCCCAGGGCGAACCGATGGCCGCGCTGTCACGGATGGCCAACCGCGACCACCTGATCCGCATCGGCAAGGACGACACCGTCCTGCTCGCCAGCTCCCTCATCCCCGGCAACGAGAACGCCATCTACCGGGTGATCAACGGACTCACCCGGTGGGGCGCCCACGTGGTCCACAAGGGCAACGCCAAGGTGCACGTCTCCGGGCACGCCAGCGCCGGCGAACTCGTCTACTGCTACAACATCGTCAAACCCCTCAACGTCATGCCCGTGCACGGCGAATGGCGCCACCTGCGGGCCAACGCCGACCTCGCCATCCGCACCGGTGTCGACCCCGACCGGGTCGTCATCGCCGAGGACGGCGTCGTCGTCGACCTGGTCGACGGACGCGCGTCCATCACCGGCAAGGTCCCCGCCGGCAACGTCTACGTCGACGGCATGGAAGTCGGCGGCGCCACCGAAGCGTCCCTCAAGGACCGCCTCACCCTCGCCGCCGAAGGCGTGGTCACGGTGGTGGCGATCGTCGACGCGGACACCGGCGCCCTCGCCGAGGCCCCCGACTTCCTGGCCCGGGGCTTCGTCCACGACGTCGCCACCTTCGAGCCGGTCATCCCGGTCATCGAGAAGACCCTGGCCACCGCGGCCGAGGAAGGCGTCGGGGACGCGCGTCAACTCGAACAGCTCCTCGCCCGCGCCGTGGCGAACTGGGCGTTCCGCACCTATCGCCGCAAGCCCCTCATCATCCCCGTCATCATCGACGCCTGAGCCACAGCCCGGCAGCACGGTCCCGGTTCCGGTGGCGGCCCCGCGAGCATCGAGGTCCGGCACGCCCGGACCGGACGGTGGCGAAGCCGCCGGGCTCGACGAGGCGGATCGCCTCGCCGTGGGCGGCCGGCAGGTCCGCAAGGGAGTCGGTGTTGCGGGCGACGGCCCTGTCGCCGCGCTCCAGGGCCGCCTGCGCGAACTCCCGGCCGAAGCCGCGGGAGGAACCGGTGGCATGGCGGCGGTGCACCCCGCCCAGATGTTGCACCAGATCGGACAGCGTCCACTCGGGGCAGGTCGGCACCTGCACGTCGTGGCTGGGCACGAAGGCGACCGCTGCCGGGAACGCGACCGACTGTGCGTCGATCAGCCGCAGCAGGACGGGGAATGAATGTCCTTGCCACGCGGATGCCTACCGTCACCCCGGACAACCGCAGTCGATTTTCACAGCGGTACAGGGGCACGCAAGGCGCGCAACACCGGCCGCGCACCCTCGGACAAGGCAGTGCTCTCATCCCGGAATTCCAGTTCGGCAGCGCCACCGACCCGAGCCAACCGCATCTGGGCCATTCCCCAGGCGAGTCCGCCGGCTACGCCCCGCCCGCAACGCGCGCACGGGCATGCGCACGTCGCGGGCCACTGCACGGGACGCGCGAGTGGATAGCGCGAGTGCCGGTGAAGCGGTTAGATCGCGGGACTCCTCGACTCAGCCGCCGCTCTTGCGCCTGAACGACCGCTGGCTCGCAGCCGGGCCGTGCGCCGAACGTACCTTCGACGCATCGGACTTGGCGGCAATATCAGCGGCGTCCGCCTGCGCACCGCGCTTGCGCGCCAGGGCTTCGCGGAACCTGCGCTTGAGGTCGTAGTTGCCGTCGCTGTCCGGCTCCAGAGGGGACGTCTCGGGGGCAGCCGGCTCCGAACCTTCCGTAGATACGGGCTCTGCGGTCATGGTGACCTCCTGGGTTCGGGGGTGGGCAAGCACAGCTTGTCATGCTGGGCGCGGTGCGAGGCGCCAGCAACGTCATCCTGCTCCGTTTCGGCGGGTATCCCTCTCGCGGCCAAAGGCGTTGACTTCGTAGGTGAGGCGCACAGGACGGCCTCGGGCCGGGCCGAGGGTTGTCGATCACACCACCGTCGCCGACCAGCAGGCGGTGCGGGCGCCGGACCTGGTGGACCGCGACTTCGTCGCCCCGGCGACGAACCGCTGCTGGGTCGCCGACTCCACGCACGTCGCGGCCTGGGCCGGTACCGTCTACGTCGCGTTCGTCGTCGACACGTTCTCCCGGCGCATCGTCGGATGGTCCGCGGCACTGACCAAGCAGACCGAACTGGTCCTGTCCGCACTAGAGATGGCCATCTGGCAGCGCGACCGCGCCGGAAGCCCGATCCAGCCGGGCGAGCTGGTGCATCACTCGGACAGTGAGTATGTGAAGTACCGGATGTCCCGGGCTTCTTGACTCGCACAGCGATGGACGCGCCAGGATGCCGGTGCCGGGATGCTCTCGCGGCTCTTCCTGACCCGCACTCCGATCGACGGCGCTGTCATTCCCCGGACTTGTCGGTGGCCCGGGAGCATCCCAGCGAGGCGCTCGCCTCGACCAGGCCGGCATCGCCCCCTCGGAGCCGTGGCCCTCCTATGGTCCCGGGGGCGGGGCTGCAACGGGTCGCGACCAGGTCCCCGACGGACCGGGCGCTGCGCCCTACTGGCTCCGGGCGGCCTTGGCCGCGTCCGGGTGGGATGGGCCGACGGTGGCCAGGGCCTCGGAAGAGGCCAGTGCTGCCAAGGGCCTGGCTGCGCGCCTGCGGACGGCGGCTCCGGCGACCGCCAGCAGTGCCAGCACAATCACCATGGCGCCGTACCACATCGTCGTGACGCGCAGGCCGAGAGACGGGATGGCGAGCCCGGCCACCACGGCGGGGAGGCTGAAGGCGAGGTAGCTGACGACGTAGACGGAGGCGAACAGCTTCGCCCGTTCGGTGGGACCGGCCAGTGCCGCAAGCGAGCCGAAGGAGCCCAGGAGGGAGCTGCCCCAGCCGACGCCGGCGAGGGCGGTTCCGAGGAAGAACAGCGGCGTCGAGGGTCCGACGAGTGCGAGCAGGGTCAGAGCGGTCCCTGCGGCGAGGGCCACGCACCCGGCGGCCATCACCCGCTGCGGCGCCAGGTTGCGCCCCAGCAGTGAGGCGACGGTTCCCGCGCTGTAGAACGTGGCCAGCGCCAGGGCACCGACCAGATGGCTGCCGATGTGCAGGACCCCTACGGCCAGCGAGGGGCCGAGCGAGAGGTAGAACCCAGTGATCGCCCAGGTGGCGATGAGGCAGGGCGTGGTCGCCAGGAAGGCCCGGCGCACCTGGGACGGCACGGCCAGTTGCGGCCGCAGCGAGGCCCAGGCGCCCGGCCGGGACGTGACCGGCTCGGGCAGGAGGAACACCGCCGCGGTCAGCACCAGGAAGACGGCGATGAGCAGCACGAAGACCAGCGTCGTGGGGGCGGGGGCGTACTGCACCAGCAGTCCGGTGCTGAGCGCCCCGAGGGCCAGCCCGGCGGCCGGGGCGGCGCTGTTCAGCACCGAGGCGAGGCGTGACGTGGGTGACGGCTGCAGATCCACCAGCCCGGCGGTGATGGCCCCCATCGCCGCACCCATCCCCAGCCCCTGCAGGATGCGCGCCACCAGCAGCAGCCCAATGTTGTCGGCGATGAGGAACACGGCCATGGACGCGGCCTCGACGATCAGCGCGGCGGCGAGCACGGGCCGCCTGCCGATGTAGTCGGAGAGTCCTCCGACGGTCAGCAGCGCAACCAGCAGGGCCAGGGCATAGACCGCGAAGATCGTGGTGAGCATAGTCGGCGAGAAGCCCCAGCGGTGCTGATACACCACCAAGAGCGGGGAAAGCGCGCTGTTCGCGGCAAAGAACGCAAGGAACGTGACGGCCAGAAGCCAGAAGCCGACCGGGCGTGATATTCGCCTCGCCGGGCGCAGATGCTGGATGTGCATGTCGGTGGTTCTCTCCGGTGGGATGGGGGCGACTGGCCTCGGCGAGGGTGCGGGGGCTCGGCGCAGGTGTCACCGGGCTCTGAGAGCACGACCCCGACCAGGTAAAGCGATCGCTATACCTCGGCGCTGGTGTATCTACTCATCGACGTAAAGCGGGGGTTCCCGGAATTCGGGTGAACCCGACACCACAAGGGGCTGCCGGATTTGATGCGTCGAATGGCGTGGTGCTGACGTTGCAGACGGCCTCGCCAGGGTTTGGCCTGGGGCGGTGAGCACGCGGCGCTCAGGTGACAGCCAGTTGATCAGCGCGATCAGCTCACTGGGTAGAGCCGTAAAAGTTCACGCCTGTTGTCGGCACCGGTGGGCAAGGGCTCCTACTGGAGTCGCTCTGCAGCCTGGGCGGGGGTGTCGTAATAGCCGGGCCGTGCCAGTGTTTGCACGACAGGTTGAACGAGCGGAAATAACCGAGAGGAGCCCGACGCCTCCGGCCGAGACGGACAGTTGCGAGAGCCGGGCGGTGCAGCCGTCCGGCTCTCGCAGCTTGTTTTAGGCGGCGGCGTCCTCGAAGACCTTGACCATCTCGGCGTCCAGAAGCTCGGGAACGTCCGACTCGCGCATTTCGGGGAACTTTCCGAAGAACGCGGAAGGCAGGTCCATGTCGATGCGTGTCTGCTCACCATCGCGCTGGGAGATGCAGATACGCACGGGCGCCCCAAGGCCGGCGGCTGCAGTGTGCTGGAACAGGCCTCGGGCAATGACAGCGTTACCGACCAGGTAGAACTTGGACTCGATGGGGATTCCAGCCAGCCTCATGGTTGAGCCCTGCTCGAATTCCCAGAAAATGGAGAACTTGCTGGGCGCCGAGACCTCTGCAACGTAGGCCTCCAGTCCCTCGCGATCTGCATGTGTCACGTATTCCATCAACTTCGACGGCGTAAAGCGCTGCAAGCTCGACTCGATGGCCTTGGTGACCTCGAAGAAGGACTTTTCCGAGCGGATCGTGACGAGTACGCCATCAAAGGGTGTCAACGTCTTGTGATCTGACATGACTACCTATTCCCATGTGAGAGGTGATTTCGATGATTTCACGTCGGGAGCCGCCGTCGGGACGATCTCGCCGACCAGGTAAACCGCCTCTGCCTCCGTCACGACTGGATCGGTGACGTGGTCGCACCCTCGTCCTGCATCGCACTTCCCCGAAGGCCCGAGGCTGGTTCAACACTCAGAACGTTATATGCAGACCATCATAGTTGTCAATGCAGGTAGAAAGATCGGTTTGGACTGAATCGGTGAGGTTGCTATACCTAACGACATATAACCGCGTCATGCCACGCCAAAGCTCCGCGAAGCAACAGATGATCACCGCCGCCCGACGCCTCTTCCGTGAACGCGGCTACCTCGGCACGTCGGTCGCCGACGTCCTGGCCGAGTCCGGAGCGCCTCGCGGTTCGGTCTACTTCCACTTCCCGGGCGGGAAGGAGGAGCTTGCCGCCGAGGTCGACATCGCTCACACTGCCGAGTCGGTCGCACTGATCAACCGGCTGGCCAACCGAGAGTCGAGCGCGTCCGCCTTCCTCGCAGGCTTCGTCGCGCATTTTCGCGACGAGATCGTGGCCAGCGGCTACTGCAAGGGGTGCCCGGTGGCCCCATCGTTCTGGAGGTGGGCGGTTCAACCCCGCGCCTGGCCGCGGTCACCCGCCGAGGCTTCCAAGACATGATCACCACCATGGCAGCGCGCCTCGTGGACAAAGGGCTGCAGCCCGAAAGCGCTCAGGAACCGGCAGCACTGGCCGTGACCGGAATGGAAGGGGCTCTCGTCGTCAGCCGAGCCCTGGAGGACCCCGAAGCCTTCGAGGCACTGGCGGCCCGACTCACCGAAGCTGCCGAAGCCGCACCCGCCCTCTCCACCTGACCGCCCGACCCGGACCCGCGATCGCGGTGGGCAGCCGTCCGGCCGCCCCAAAGAAGGGCGCCTCCCCTTCAGTTGAGCAACGAACCGAACGAGATAGGCGCGCACCCCCTGCCGTGGCGGCGGGACATCGGGAGGGCTCGCGGCGGGCGTGCGAGAAGGCGATCACCTTCTGCCGTACCGCAGCGGAGTACAGCAACCAGCGCGACCACAGCCGATCGTCACCAGCCTCAGGCGACCGGCTAACTCATTGGAGGTAATTGCCAGGTCACCGGGCTGGTGGCCGCATGTAATGGCAGCGACGAGCGGTCCGTTGTCGTGATGCACGACGCACCGAGGAATGCCGGGGACCTGGAACTCGAAGAACGCGGCTCAGCGCATGAGGCCCATCGGCTCGTGCGGACGGCGATCAGCTGCCAGTTGAGGTCGGTTCAGACCCGTGAGACCTTGCTCCGGGAGATGCCGGTGGACCTTTTCAGCGGCCACTCCAAGGGCAAACCGCAGATTCAGGGCGACTGCACTTTCACGGCCGTCGAGCCTCGCCGCTGCAGAAGCAGCCGTCACCCGGTCGGTGCCCACCCCGGAAATACTCAGTGTCCGCACCGAGCGGCTTGACTGGGCGTCGACCGGCGAGTGGAGACGCCATGGCCGGCTTTCACGGCGATGGGCGTGCAGGGCCGGTCGATCCGGCGCCGTCGCTTGAGAGTCCTGTCCCGGTGCCCTGCATTGCCCGAGGTTTGGTGGGACGAACCGGGTCACGCACGCTGCTGTTCGTGCACGCGCAGGCGCAGCCGTGCGGCGTTGAGCAAGGGGGTGGCCAGGTCGTGGCGGAGGGCCCGGTCGACCAGGTCGCCGAGGATCTGCTCGCCCTCGGTCGAGTGGCCGGCGGTCATGTCCCGGTACAGCGACGACGTCAGCGACGAACCTGCCTGGGTCACTGCCGTCTCGATCGGTGTCACATCGGGCACGGGGAAGCCCGCCGCGGCCGACACCGCCGCCGCCTCGGCGACGACAGCCCGGGAGAAGGAGCTCCCTCCGGCAGCCACGACCTCACCGACGGTGCCGCCCATCAGGCAGGTCACCGCGCCGACGCTCGCGATGAACACCCACTTGTGCCACATGGCAGGCACAATGGCATGATTCACCGCGAACTCGTACCCCGGCACGTCCAGTAGTGCCGTGAGTTCCTTCGTCCGTGCGCTCGTCCCGCCCTCCTGCTCGCCCAGTTCGAACGTCGCAAGCGGTGCCGACTGCACGATGTCGCCGTCCGCATTGAGCGAGGTGACCACCTTCACCACGCCACCGAGCACCGCTTCTTTGCCGAACCGCTCGTTGAGCAGGTCCAGGTGTGCCATCCCGTTGAGGAAGGGGACGATCACGGTCGTGGGCCCGATTGCGGGTGCAAGGTCGTCCATGGCCTGGCTGAGCCCGGTCGCCTTGACGGACAGCAGCACTACGTCGTACTGAGTGTCGAGTTCCGCCGCTGTCACAAGTTGCGGCGTGACCACTTCCTCGTGGCCGAGGCCGACCAGTCTCAACCCGCGTTCGCGCAAGGCGGCTGCCCGCTTCGGCCGCACCAGGAACGTCACGTCCCGGCCGGCCTGCGCCAGCCGCAGACCGAAATAGCCTCCTGTGGCCCCTGCGCCGACAATGAGAACCTTCACAAAACGACCTCCATTCGTAAGCGTGGCGCACGCCGGGAATTCCATCGAACCCAGTGCGACGCACAGCGCCGTGATCACCGAAGTCAGCTGTTGTGGCGGAGACCAGCCCGTGGCCGACCGCTGGGACACCGTCGCTGACGACCGGTGCCCTCCTCCAGGGAGCCGCACGACGCTCGACTGACGGACGGTGGGCGTGGTCTCCTTTCGCGCCCCCACGCCGGTCCGGCTGGTGACACCGGCAGCATCACGACAACCTTCTCCACTCCAGGGCGCCCGGGCGGCTGCCCACCTCGCTCGCACGCCCGGGTCCGCCGCTCAGGCGGAGGTGGGATCCGATTCGGCGGCTTCGGAGAGTCGGACCGCCAGCGCCTCGAAGGGTTCGGGGCTCTGCAGGGCTCGGCTGACGACGAGTGCCCCTTCCATTCCGGTCACGGCCAGTGTTGCCAGGTCACGGGCGCGGTCCGACTCCAGCCCCTTGTCCACGAGGCGCGCGGCCAATGTGGTGATCATGTCCTGGAAACCCCGGCGAGTGACCGCGGCGAGGCGCGGCGTTTCACCGGCCACCTCCAAGATGATGGGGGCCACTGCGCACCCCTCCCGGTAGCCGCTGCTGACGATCTCGTCGCGGAAATGCGCGACGAAGGCTCTGAGCAGGGCGGACGCGCTCGGTTCCCGGTCGGTCAGCCGGTTGATCACCGCGACCGACTCGGCAGCGTGGGCGATGGCGACCTCGGCGGCAAGCTCCTCCTTCCCGTCAGGAAAGTGGAAGTAGACCGAACCGCGCGGCGCGCCCGACTCGGCCAGGACGTCGGCGAAAGAGGTGCCGAGGTAGCCGCGCTCGCGAAAGAGGCGGCGGGCGGCGGTGATCATCTGCTGCTTCGCGGAGCTTTGGCGTGGCATGAAGCCATTGTATGCCAGCAGGTGCGGCATTCCAAACAGATGGTTTCAGCTCGACCGTTCTACCTGCATTGACGACTATGATGGTCGGCATATAACGTTCCGATTGTCTAACCGGCCTCGGACGCTTTGACGGGGCAAGATCAGGACGGGAGCACGACGACGTGACTGACAAAGACGTGACGGACACCGAGGTGGTCGACCCACTCGGTGAGATCGCCCCGCTGGCGGCTCCCGATGTGAACTCACCCCCCGTGGCCCGCCAGATGGACGGCAACGTGGCCGTGCTGACCATGCAGTCGGCACCGCACAACTTCCTGGGCGAAGCACTCCTGGACGGCCTGTTGCACGGCCTGAGGTGGGCGGAGGAGCACGGGGCGCGTGCCGTGCTGTTGCGCAGCGGGCTGCGTAACTTCTGCGCCGGCGCCGACCTGAAGATCTTCCAGAGCGCCCAGCGGGGCGTGGCTCCGGACCTCGACCTGGCCGGCGCCCTGAGGGTCTTCGACGAGCTGCCGATCCCGATCGTGGCCGCGGTGCACGGCGTCTGCGTCGGCGGCGGGTTCGAGATCGCGCTCGCCTGCGACCTGGTTGTCGCTGCGGAGTCCGCGAAGATCGGGAGCGTCGAGGCGACCATCGGCATGAATCCGTTGATGGGTGCGATCCAGCGGGTCACCCAGCGTGCGGGTGCGGCCCGGGCGAAGGAGATGGCCCTCCTGGCCCGACGCTACGATGCCAGGACTCTGGAGCGCTGGAACATCTTCAACCGTGTGGTGGCGGACGACAAGCTGACCGCCGTCAGCCTCACCCTGGCCCACGAGCTCGCAGGCGGCCCGACCCTCGCACACGCGTCGACCAAGGCGATCGTCTCCTACGCCGTCGAGCACGGGGTACGCGCGACCGACGATGCGATGAAGGACCTGCAGAAGGAATTCTGGAAGTCCCGGGACCTCAAGGAGGGACTGGCCTCCATCGAGGTGAACGGTCCCGGCGCCGCACGCTTCGAAGGACGGTGACGTCATGACGCTTCCCCTGGAAGGAGTGCGGGTCATCGACTTCTCCCGCGTGCTGGCGGGACCGCACTGCGCGAAACACCTGTTGGACCTCGGCGCCGAGGTCATCAAGATCGAACCTCCCCGCGGTGACCTGACGCGCCTGGCCTTCCCCCAACAAGGAGCGGTCACCGGCTACTACGCACAGCAGAACGCCGGCAAGCGCAACATCAGCGTGGACCTGAACGTTCCCGAAGCCCGCGAGACCGTGCTCCGCCTGTGCGACACCGCCGATGTCATCGTGGAGAACTTCCGGCCCGGCGCCCTGGCCTCCTTCGGCCTGGACTACGAGGCCGTCTCGAAGCGCAATCCGTCCGTTGTGTACGTGTCGGTCAGCGGATACGGACAACAGGGCCCCTGGCGTGCGCGCATGGCTTACGCGCCGACCGTGCAGGCGGAGGTGGGCATCACCGCCAACACCCTCAGTCAGTTCGGCGTCGAGGGCCGGCAACGCCACTCCGACGCGCTGTCTCATGCAGATGTCTACGCCGGTCTGCACGCGACGATCGCCGTGCTGGCAGCGCTGCGACACCGCGAGGCCACCGGTGTGGGCCAGTACATCGACGTGGCGATGGCTGCGGTGATGACCTCGATGAACGAGCGCATGCACGTCGACCTGTCCGGCATCGACATGGGAGCCGAACCGCCGATCCTGGGAGCCACGGACTGCTCGTTCTTCACGGGCCCCGACGGCAAGGACTTCGTCGTGCCGGTGAGTCTCGTCGGCAGCCTGACATTCCCCTTCTACCTGGCGGCGATGCGCCGGCCCGACCTCGCCGACGACCCCAGATTCGCCACGCCCGAACTGCGGCTGGCGAACCTGGACGAGCTGCACACCCTGGTGCAGGACTGGATCGACAGCTTCGAGGACATGGGCTCCCTTGACGCACAGTTCGACGAAGCGAAGATCGCCATGGGGCAGCTGCGCGATATCGCGGAGTTCTGCGAGACCGAATGGGCCCAGCAGTGGGGCGTGGTACGGAAGGTGTCGGACCGCGCCGGCGGGACGATCAACATCCCGGGTCCGCCGTGGCACTTCAGTCTGCACGACGGCACAACGGCCCCCCAGGTGCCCGCCCTCCAGGGTGAGCACAACACGGAAGTGCTCAAGGAACTCGGCTACGACGACGAGCACATCAAGAGGCTGGTCGCGAGCGGCGCCGTGGTAACGCCCAGCCGACCGACGGACACCGATACCCCGGGAGGCTCCCGATGCGATGGGTGACCTATCTTTCGCCGTCCGACGGCACCGAGCACGTAGGAGTGCTCGACGGCGACCGGCTGCACGGCAGTGCGGGTCCAGCGCGGCTGATCGACCTGCTGGCGCTGCCCGGCGACGGCATGGCGGAGGCCGGACACATGCTGCTCAGCGATCCCGGCGAGGTGCTGCTCGCCGCTGAGGCGGTGCTCCGTGCGCCGGTTCCGGTGCCACCATCCATCCGTGACTTCATGTCGTTCGAGAACCACGTGGTCACGGCGTACGGCGCTCTGGGGCGCAAGGTCAGCCCCGTCTGGTACGAACAGCCGACTTTCTACTTCACCAACCCCGCGTCCGTCCGGGGGCACCGTGACCCGGTGGAGATCTCCCCAGGATCGGAGCAGTTCGACTACGAACTGGAAATCGCCGCGGTCATCGGCGCACCGGGATCGGACATCGCCCCGGCCGAGGCCGCCGCGCACATCGCCGGGTTCATGATCCTGTGCGACTGGAGTGCGCGGGACCTCCAGGCGCACGAGACGGAAGTGGGTCTCGGGCCGGCGAAGGGGAAGGACTCGGCCACGTCCTTCGGTCCCTTCCTGCTGACCGCTGACGAACTGGCCGAGCGGCGGTCCGGGCGAGGCTACGACCTGGAGATGACCGCACACGTCAACGGAACGCTGTATTCGTCGGGCAACCTGGCGGACCTGTCCTGGTCTTTCGAGGAGATGGTCGCGTATGCCTCACGCGGCACCCGTCTCCTCCCGGGCGACGTGATCGGCTCCGGCACCGTCGGTACCGGCTGCGTACTGGAACTGTCCGCCGTCCACGGCTCGGAGCGCTTCCCATGGCTGCGGCCAGGCGACGAGGTCCGGTTGGCGATCGAGGACATGGGAGCCATCGAAGCCCGCCTCGAGCCTTCGCGGCCCGTCCAGCCGTTGCGGTGACCCGCTGCCCGGGCGCCTGGCGCTCACCGGTCACGACTGGCCCACCGGGAACAGGTACTTGGCAGGCGCCCGGGCAGCATGACCACCAGCATGTGTCTGTGCGGCCCCGTCCCCGCCCTCGGAGGCCGCCTCTCTCAGGGGCCACCGGCCCGCACCCGTAGCCCACCCCTCGTCGCCGCATCCGGCGTTGGCGGAATTCCGAAGGCCGGCCGCGGTGGGTCTGTGGGCATCGAAAAGCGCCGCCTGTTCGGGGTGGGCGTGGCCAGGCTCACCGCTGCCCCCTCGGTGCGTTCCACGTGTGAGTCGTGATCGCCACGCCGGAGCAGACGGGCCTTGCTCCGCGGTTGTGCTGGGGGCGTCGGTCGCGGACACGGGCGGCAAGTCTGTCGCGGTTTCCGTGCGGCCGGCCAGCAACTGTCAACACCCTGGGTCCGGCTCGGCGCAACCAGGGACAAGCGAAGGGTCAAGTATGGACAAGGTGGTGGACTCGGCCGCGCACGCCGTGGCCGACATACCAGATGGCGCACTACTGGCCGTCGGAGGGTTCGGGCTGTGTGGCATCCCCTCGACGTTGATCGCCGCCCTGTTCCAGGCGGGAACGACCGGGCTGCGGGTGGCGTCGAACAACTGCGGCGTCGACGACTGGGGGCTGGGCCTGCTGCTGCGGGCCGGGCGCATCGCTCGCATGACGTCGAGCTACGTGGGCGAGAACAAGGAGTTCGCCCGGCAGTACCTGTCCGGCGAACTCGAAGTGGAGCTGACTCCGCAGGGCACCCTGGCCGAGCGGCTGCGGGCCGGGGGCAGCGGCATCCCGGCGTTCTACACCCCGGCAGGCACCGGCACCCAGGTCGAGTTGGGCGGACTGCCGTGGCGGTACTCGTCCGACGGCTCGGTGGCGGTTGCCTCGCCGCCCAAGGAAGTACGCGAGTTCGCCGGGCGCCGCCATGTCCTGGAGGAGGCCATCGTCGCCGACTTCGGGCTGGTGCGCGCCGAGGTCGCCGACCGCCACGGCAACTGCGTCTTCCACGCCGCCGCCCGCAACTTCAACCCGCTGTGCGCCATGTCGGGCCGAATCACCCTGGTTGAGGCGGAACGCATTGTCGACCCCGGCGAGATTCCGCCGGACGCCATCCACCTTCCAGGTGTCTACGTCGACCGGATCGTCGCAGCCGACCCAGCGGACAAGCGGATCGAACGCCGTACCGTCCGAACGCCGGCCGCCGGACTCGGAAAGGAGTAAGCGATGCCGCTCGATCGTGACCAGCTCGCTGCCCGGGCCGCCCGCGAACTGCGCGACGGTCAGTACGTCAATCTCGGCATAGGCCTGCCGACCCTCATCCCGAACCATCTCCCGCCCGATGTCGAGGTGATCCTGCACTCGGAGAACGGGATTCTGGGCACCGGCCCCTACCCGTACGACGACATGGTCGATCCGGATCTGATCAACGCCGGAAAGGAGACCGTGACCGTGCGCGCCGGGGCCTCCTACTTCGACTCGGCGTTCTCCTTCGGGGTCATCAGGAGCGGCCGTATCGACGTGTCGGTGCTCGGCGCCATGCAGGTCTCCGCCGCCGGTGACCTCGCCAACTGGGCGATCCCGGGCAAGCTCGTCAAAGGCATGGGCGGCGCCATGGACTTGGTGCACGGCGCGCGTCGCCTGCTGGTGGTGATGGAGCACACCGCGAAGGACGGCAGCCCCAAAATCGTCCGGGAACTCACGCTGCCTGCCACCGGCTTGGGTGTCGTCGACCGGATCATCACGGACCTCGCCGTCATAGACGTCACGGCCGGCGGTCTACGGCTGGTCGAACTCGCACCCGGCGTCTCTGTCGACGACGTCGTGAACCGGACCGCAGCCCCGCTGGAGACCGCCGGCCACTGCTAGTCGGCGAGGAGATCAGGTCAGAGACCCTTACGACTCCGTTGCTCAGATCGTCGGCATGGGTCAGGCGCGAGTCGAAAGGCGAGCCTGGGCAGGTGCCTTGTCTTTGGACTGAGTGGTGGGCCTGCCGACTGGCCCGGGCCGGCGCGTTGCGCCGGCGAAGCACAGGGGCAGGGTCAGGCCGCGCAGGGAGGCGTCAGCGACGAGGTCCGCCGCTTGTGGGATGCCCGGCGGGAACTGGTGGGCGATGCTGTCGACGAGTGCGCAGAGGATGGCATGCGCCCAGGGCCGCATCGATGTCGGCGACCTCCAGGTGGCGTTGGAGGCGGCCGGTATCGGCGCCTCCGAGAGACGTGCGTCGTCTGTGGACCCACCCCCCTCAGCCGTCCCGTTCCGCCATGGGACTGTTTTCGGGGTCCTGCCCATCCCACAGGGACGTTACGCGCGCGGCGGCGTCGCGGACCAGGACGCCGTACTGGTCCCGGAGTTCGTCGGAGAGCCGGTAGGTCGGCACAGAGATGCTGAGGGATGCGGCCGGCACCCCGGTCGGATCCAGGATCGCCGCAGCGACGGCGCT
>NZ_JBIRXG010000047.1:0-35601 GCF_044388685.1 Streptomyces sp. NPDC020192
GTCCACTTCGGCGCGCGTGTGCTGATCCTGGACGAGCCGACCGCCGCCCTGGGGGTCAAGCAGTCGGGTGTGGTGCTGAAGTACATCGCCGCCGCCCGTGACCGGGGTCTGGGCGTCATCTTCATCACCCACAACCCCCATCACGCCTACATGGCCGGCGACCACTTCAGCGTCCTGCGGCTGGGCACGCTGGAGCTGAGCGCGGACCGCAGCGAGGTGAGCCTGGAGGAGCTGACCAACCACATGGCCGGCGGTGCCGAACTCGCCGCGCTCAAGCACGAACTGGCCCAGGTACGCGGCGTCGACACCGAGGAACTCCCCGAGGAGAGCGACCTCACCGCACCTGTGGCGCACTCCCCGGAAGGAACCCCCTGACCATGGCGCACTCCACCCCGCTGGACCGCATCCGGGTTGGCTCGGCCCCCGACTCCTGGGGCGTCTGGTTCCCCGACGACCCGCAGCAGGTCCCCTGGGACCGCTTCCTGGACGAGGTCGCCGAGGCCAGCTACGAGTGGATCGAACTCGGCCCGTACGGCTACCTCCCCACCGACCCGGCGCGACTCAGGGACGAGGTGGCCCGGCGGAACCTCAGGGTCTCGGCGGGCACGGTCTTCACCGGCATGCACCGCGGGCCGTCCGTCTGGGAGGAGACCTGGGCGCACGTCAGCCAGGTCGCCGCGCTCACCCAGGCCATGGGCGCCCGGCACCTGGTGGTCATCCCCTCCTTCTGGCGGGACGACAAGACCGCCGAGATCCTGGAGCCGCCGGAGCTGACCGCCGAGCAGTGGGCGCATCTGACCAAGGGCATGGAGCGGCTCGGCCACGAGGTCAAGGAGACGTACGGCCTGGACATCGTGGTCCACCCGCACGCCGACACCCACATCGACACCGAGGACCACGTCGAACGGTTCCTGGACTCGACCGACACCGAGCTGGTCAACCTCTGCCTGGACACCGGGCACTACGCCTACTGCGGCGGGGACAGCGTCAAGCTGATCGAGACCTACGGCGAGCGCATCGGCTACCTCCACCTCAAGCAGGTGGACCCGGCGATCCTGGCCGACGTCCACGCGAAGGGGACCCCGTTCGGGCCGGCCGTGGCACAGGGGGTGATGTGCGAACCGCCCACCGGTGTGCCGGAGTTGGGGCCGGTCATGGAGGCGGCCCAGCGGCTGGGCGTGGAGCTGTTCGCGATCGTCGAGCAGGACATGTACCCGTGCGAGCCGGACACTCCGCTGCCGATCGCCCGGCGGACCCGGGCGTTTCTCCGGTCCTGCGGGGCGTAGCGGCGCCTCTCGTCGAGGGTTTTCCTACGTGCCCCCGGTGGATTCGGCCAGGAAGCGGCCGGGAACCAACCGGGGGCACGCGGGCGTTGTGAGGATGACGGGGGAGGCCCGCGCAGACGGGAGGACGCGATGACACACCGCACGGAAGCACGGAGGGCGCCCCGGGAGACGGACGGCGCGGCAGCCTCGCGCCACGATCGCTACGGCACGCTGCCCGAGCGGATACGCCCGCAGGACATGGTGGAGACCAGGCCGGCGACCACACCGGACCCGGCGCGGGACACGTACAACCCGGACGAGTGGCTGATCCGCTACTGCGGTTGAGACACGGGAACGGCGCCGGGGACGTGCCCGGCGCCGCTCCTGTTCGTTCACGGCCGGTTCACGCCCGGCGGACCTCCGCGATCGTCACCGGGCGGTGTTCGTGCAGGGACAGGGTGCAGGCCTCGGCGATCCAGCCGGCCTCCAGGGCGTCCTCGATCGTGCACGGGGACGGGCGGGCGCCGGACACGACCTCGGTGAACGCGGTCAGTTCGGCGCGGTAGGCGTCGGTGAAACGGTCCATGAAGAAGTCGTGCGGGGTGCCGGACGGGAAGGTCACACCGGGCTCGACCGAGCGCAGCGGAAGCTTGTCGTCCAGGCCCACGGCGATGGAGTCCGTGAAGCCGTGCAGCTCCATCCGGACGTCGTAACCCCGGGCGTTGTGGCGGGAGTTGGACACCACCGCGATCGTGCCGTCGTCCAGGGTGAGGATCGCGCCGGTGGTGTCGGCGTCGCCCGCCTCCTTGATGTAGTCGGCGCCCCGGTTGCCGCCCACCGCGTACACCTCGGTGACCTCACGGCCCGTCACCCAGCGGATGATGTCGAAGTCGTGCACGGAACAGTCGCGGAAGATACCGCCCGAAGCGGCGACGTACGCGGCGGGCGGCGGCGCCGGGTCCAGGGTCGTGGAGCGGACGGTGTGCAGCTTGCCCAGCTCGCCCACCCGCACGGCGGCCCGGGCGGCCACGAAGCCCGCGTCGAAGCGCCGGTTGTAGCCGATCTGGATCGGCACGCCGCTGTCCTGCACGGCCTTGAGCACGTCGACGCCCTCGGCCATCGTCCTGGCGACGGGCTTCTCGCAGAAGACCGGGATGCCGGCTTCGACGCCGGCCAGGATCAGGGCGGGGTGGGCGTCGGTGGCGGCCGCCACCACGATGCCGTCCACGCCGGCGGCCAGCAGCGCCTCCGGCGAGTCCACGACCTCGGCCCCGAACCGCTCGGCGGCGGCCTTGGCCGCGTCCGCGAACGGGTCGGTGACGACGAGCGAGTCGACGACGTCGAGGCTGGAGAGGGTCTCGGCGTGGAAGGCGCCGATGCGGCCGAGGCCGAGGATTCCGATACGCATGGGCGTGCTGCTCCTAGGGTGTGGGTGCGGAGTTCTAGTCGAGGCCGCCGAGGACGTTCTGGTCCCAGTCGATCACCGAGCCCGTGACCACGCCCGAGCGGTCGGACAGCAGGAGGACCACGAAGTCGGCGATTTCGTCCGGCTGGCCGAGCTTGCCCATCGGCAGCCGCGCCGCGGCCTGCTCGCGCCAGTCGTCGCCGGCGCCGTGGAAGGCGCGCTGCGTGGCGTCCTCGCCCTCCGTGGCCGTCCAGCCGATGTTCAGGCCGTTGATCCGGATCCGGTCCCAGCGGTGGGCGTGCGCCGCGTTCCGGGTCAGACCGACGAGGCCCGCCTTCGCGGCGACGTACGGCGCGAGGAACGGCTGCCCGCCGTGCGCCGACGAGGTGATGATGTTGACGATCGTGCCGGGCGCCTTGCGGGCCACCATGTCGGCGACCGCCGCCTGCATCGCGAAGAACGGCCCCTTCAGGTTGATCGCGATGTGCTGGTCGAACAGCTCCGGGGTGGTGTCCAGCAGCGTGCCCCGGGAGGTCAGGCCCGCCGAGTTCACCAGGCAGTCGATCCGGCCGTAGTCGTCCACCACCTCGGCGACCGCCGCCTTGGCCTGCTCGGCGTCCGCGAGGTCGGCGCGTACGAACATCGCGGTGCCGCCGGCCGCCGCCAGCTCGGTCACCAGCGCCTCACCCGGTTCGGTGCGCCGGCCCGTGACCGCCACGACGGCGCCCTCGCGTACGGCGGCCCGCGCGATCGCGGCCCCCACGCCCTGGCTGCCGCCGTTGACGAGCACCACCTTGCCGTCGAGAAGTCCCATGATGTGCTTGCCCTTTCAGCTCTCGCGCCGTTCGGCGCCCGCCCGCAGCCGCGTCCGCAGCAGCTCCGGATCCCATTCCTCGCGCACCGCCCGCCGTACCAGGTCCGCCTGTGAGGGCGGGGCCAGACCGTCCACCGGCGGGTCGCTGTCGAGGTTCGTCGGGAAGGGGTAGCCCTCGGCGCTCGCCGCGATCACATGCTCCAGCCACGCCTGATCCGTGCCCTCCGCCGCACGCCGCAACAGCACTGGGAAGACCGCGTTGGCGACCGCCTCCCGGTCCACCGTCTCCATCGCCCGCCCGAACGCGGACGAGACCTGGAGCAGATTGGCGGTGCGCCGTACGTCGGCCGTCCGGTTGCCGCCGGCCGCGTGGAAGAGCGCGGGGTTGAAGAAGACCGCGTCGCCCTTGGCGAGCGGCAGCTGGACGTGGTGCTCGTCGAAGTACGCCTGGAACTCCGGGAGCCGCCAGGCCAGATAACCCGGCTCGTACAGCTGGGAGTACGGCAGATACAGCGTCGGACCCGACTCCACCGGCATGTCGCAGTGGGCGACCGCGCCCTGCAGCGTGAGCACGGGGGAGAGCCGGTGCACATGCGCCGGATAGGCGGCCGCCACCGCGTTGCTCAGGAAACCGAGGTGGTAGTCGCGGTGCACGGTCTGGCCGGCGCCACCCGGGTTGACCACGTTGACCTGCGAGGTCACCTGGTAGCCGGGGCCCAGCCAGGCCGTGGAGACCAGGGCGAGGATGTCGTTGGCGTAGTAGTCGGCGAACGCCTCCGGGTCGTACAGGGCCGCCTTCTCCAGCGCGTTCCACACCCGGTCGTTGGCGCCCGGCTTCGCGAAGTGGTCGCCGGCGGTGGCCCCGGAGGCCCGCTGCTCGGCGATGAGCGCCTCGAAGACGGCGGTGAGCCCGTCGACGACCGCCGGCTCCGGGAAGGCGCCCTGTACGACGACGATCCCGGGGCCGTCGGCGAGCGCCCGCACCAGCTCGGCCCGCAGCATGCCCTGGTCATCGGCCCTGCGCAGCCGCTCGGCGTCGTACAGCAGGACGTCGTCCCGCACGGAGGAGGCGTGCGGGTAGTCCGCGAGGCGGGTCGTCCGGTCGATGAGGGCGCGGAAGGCGTCGAGGTCGCAGTCCTGCTCGGACAGCCAGGCGTGGCCTGGCGCGGAGGCGACGGACATCGGTGTCCTCTCTTCGAAAGGGGGCGTGCGGCCACGCGGGCGGCCCGGCCCTGTCATTCTTGTCAGTACAAACCCCTCGAACAACCAGCAGCTGGCCATCAAAAACCCCTCAAGGAGGCGGGCCGTGGGCCATCCGTTCCCGATCCGGGAAATCGCACGTCAGGCGGGTCTCAGCGAGGCCACCGTGGACCGCGTGCTGAACGGCAGGGGAGGGGTGCGGGAGAGCACCGCGCAGGAGGTGCGCCGGGCCATCGCCGACCTCGACCGGCAGCGCACCCAGGTCCGGCTGGTGGGCCGTACGTTCATGGTCGACATCGTGGTGCAGGCGCCCGAGCGGTTCTCGACGGCCGTCCGCGCCGCCCTGGAGGCCGAACTGCCCGCGCTGCACCCGGCGGTGGTCCGCTCCCGCTTCCACTTCCGCGAGACCGGCCCGGCCGCCGAGCAGGTCAGGACGCTGGACCGGATCGCCCGGCGCGGCTCCCAGGGCGTGATCCTCAAGGCGCCGGACGTCCCCGAGGTCACCGCCGCCGTGGGCCGGCTCACCGCGGCCGGCATCCCGGTCGTCACCCTGGTCACCGACCTGCCCGCCAGCGGCAGGGTCGGCTACGTCGGCAGCGACAACCGGGCCGCCGGCGCCACCGCCGCCTATCTGATGGGGCAGTGGCTCGGCGACCGGCCCGGCAATGTCCTCACCAGCCTCAGCAGCGGCTTCTTCCGCAACGAGGAGGAGCGCGAGATGGGCTTCCGCAGCGTGATGCGGGCCCGGCAACCGCAGCGCACCCTGGTGGAGATCGCCGAGGGACAGGGCCTGGACGCCACCCAGTACGACCTCGTCCGTGCCGCGCTGGAACGGGACCCGGAGATCCGCGCCGTGTACTCCATCGGCGGCGGCAACAACGCCACCCTGCGCGCCTTCGCCGACCTCGGCCGCGCGTGCGCGGTGTTCATCGCCCACGACCTCGACCACGACAACACCCGCCTGCTGCGCGAGCACCGGCTGTCCGCCGTGCTCCACCACGATCTGCGCCAGGACATGCGCGAGGCCTGCCACCTGGTGATGCGGGCGCACGGCGCGCTGCCCCCGGCCGGGCCGGCGCTGCCCTCCGCGATCCAGGTCGTCACGCCGTACAACATGCCTGCCAAGCCAGGGGAGTGAGGGAGCGTCAGTGATCCGCACCGAGCATCTGGAGATCGACGGCGTACCGCTGCTCGCGACCCTCGAACCGGGCCGGGCCGGCATCGGCCTGCTGGCGCTGCACGGCGCCGTCGAAGGGGGCACGGCCCAGCTCGCCGAGACGGTCGCCCGGCGCTGCGGCGCCACCAGCCTCGTCTTCACCCAGCCGGGGGCGGCCGTGCCCGTGCACATCCCGTCCCGGCGCATGGCCGTCGACCACTGCGCGCTGCTGCGCGCGTTCCTGGAGCGGGTCCCCCTCACGGTCTCCCTGCACGGGCACCTGCGGGACCAGGCGTCGCACCCCCTCTACCTCGGCGGCGGCAACCGCGCGGCGGCGCTCGTCCTGGCCCGCGAACTGGCCGTCCTCGAGCCCCGGTTCAAGATCGTGACGGACCTGGACGAGATACCGGCCGGCCTGCGCGGACTGCACTCAAGGAACCCGGTCAACCTCACCCGGCTGGCCGGCGTCCAGGTGGAACTCCCGCTCCCGGCCCGCACCACGGGGGCGTCGAACGACCCGCCGCAGCCCGTGGTCGAGGCGTTGGTCGCCGGGGTCCGTCAACTCGCCCGGACGCTCCCGGTGCCCGGGGTCACAGATTGATCGCGTAGGCCTTGCGCAGCGTCTCGTGCACCGTCCAGGTCGTACGGTCGCCGGCCCGCAGCACGGCCATGTCGCCCGGCCCCACCGTCAGCACCGGCCCGTCCTCGACCTCGATCGTCGCCGACCCGCTGATCACCACGAACAGCTCGTCCGCCTCCGTGTCCGTGACCACGCCGGGGGTGATCTGCCAGATCCCGCGGATCTGCCGGCCGTCCTCGGACTCCCAGACCACCTTCCCGGTGACCTCCGGGGTACCGGAGACGATCTGCTCCGGGGCGAGGGGCTCGGGTTCGAGGTCGGCGTCGGGGATGTGGAGCGCGAAGCTGTGTGTCATGGGGCGACCCTAGCCAGCGCGCCGGGCGGGCCGGGGCCGACAGTGTGTGGGGTGTCGGGGCCGGTCGCGGGACACTTCGTCGGGGGGCACGGCAACTCCCCAAGGAGCGCAGTGCATCGGCGAATCCCGCTCAGCGGTGGGTGCGTACGCCGTCCAGGGCGATCGCCAGTACCCGGTCGCGCTGGACGTCGTCGTCGAAGGCCGTGGCCGTGATCCCGGCGACCATCCGCACCAGGTCGGCGAAGCCCATGTCCGCCCGTGCCACCCCGGCCTGCTGCGCGCGCTCCAGCAGCGGGCCCCCGGCGGAGAACATCGACTCGCGGCAAGACTGGAAGATCTCCGACTCGTCGTTGAGCGCCTCCCGCACCGCGCGCTTGGTGACCATGTACCCGGCGAACCGGTCCAGCCACGCCGTCAGCGCCTCCCACGGCTCCCGGTCGGCGACCTCCAGGGCCGCCTGGCACAGGGTGTTCACCTCGTCGGCGTAGACGCTCTCGAACAGGTCGCGGCGGGTGGGGAAGTTCCTGTACAGGGTGCCGATGCCGACGCCCGCGCGCCGCGCGATGTCCTCCAGGGAGGCGTCCGAGCCGTGTTCGGCGAACGCCTCGCGGGCGGCCGCGAGCAGGGCGTCGAAGTTGCGGGCGGCGTCCTTTCGGTGCGGCCGGCGGGCCGCCACGATCTCGCCGACGGGGAACGGCGTGGCCGTCACTGCTGCCTCCTGGGGGCTCGGAATGATCCGGAGGATCACCTCCGCATCTTGAAGCGGAGGCGCACCTCCGTTAGAGTGGAGGGGCACCTCCACTTTAGCAATCGCTCGTGCACTCCACCTTCCCTGTCCCGGATTTCCGGAGAGGCTCCGTCATGCCCCGCACGTCCACCCGCCTCACCTTCGCGGTCCTCGCGACCGGTGCCGGCGTGTTCTCCATGCTGCAGTCGCTGATCGCGCCGGCCCTGCCGACCGTCCAGCACGCCCTGCACACCTCCCAGTCGACCGCGACCTGGGTGATGACGGCGTATCTGCTGTCCGCCTCGGTCTTCACCCCGATCCTCGGCCGGGTCGGCGACCTCGTGGGCAGGAAACGCACACTCGTCGCCGTCCTGCTGGCCGTCCTCGCGGGCTGTCTCATCGCCGCGCTGGCCCCGGACATCGGTGTCCTCATCGTCGCCCGGGTCGTCCAGGGCGTCGGCGGCGCCCTCTTCCCGCTGTCCTTCGGCATCATCCGGGACGAGTTCGCCGCGGCCGAGGTCGGCGGCAGCATCAGCAACCTCTCCGCGGTGATCGCCGCCGGCGGCGGGGTCGGCATGGTGGCCGCCGGGCCGATCGTCTCGGCGCTCGACTACCGCTGGCTCTTCTGGATCCCGGTGGCGGTCGTCGCCGCCACCGTGCTGATCGCCGTACGGTACGTCCCCGAGTCGCCCAAGCGGGCCCAGGGGAAGGTGAGTTGGTCCGGCGCCGCACTGCTCTCCGCATGGCTGGTGGCCCTGCTGCTGCCGCTGAGCCAGGCCGGGCAGTGGGGCTGGGGCTCGCCGAAGGTGCTCGGCCTGTTCGCCGCCGCCGTCGTCCTGTTCGCCGTGTGGCTGACCGCCGAGGCCCGCTCCCGCACCCCGCTGATCGACCTGCGCGTGATGCGGTTGCCGGCGGTGTGGACGACCAACGCGGCGGCCCTGCTCTTCGGTGCGGGCATGTACGCGATCTGGTCCTTCCTGCCCGGCTTCGTCCAGACGCCGTCCGTGGCCGGTTACGGCTTCGGCGCCAGTGTCACCACCTCCGGCCTGCTCATGCTGCCGATGCTGCTGGCGATGTTCCTCTCCGGCGTCCTCTCGGGCCGCCTCGAACCCCGCGTCGGCGCCAAGGCGTTGCTCACCACAGGTGCCGCGCTCGGCGCGCTGGCCTGCGGCATTCTCACCCTCTGGCATGACGCCCAGTGGCAGATCGCCGTGGTCGCCGGGGTGTTCGGCCTGGGCATCGGACTCGCCTTCGCCTCCATGGCCAACCTGATCGTCGGCAGCGTCCCGCCCGAGCAGACCGGCGCCGCGACCGGTATGAACGCCAACATCCGCACCATCGGCGGCTCCATCGGCGCGGCGCTGACCAGCGTCCTGGTGACCGGCCGCCTCCAGCCCTCCGGCCTGCCCTACGCCTCCGGCTACACCCACGGCTGGACCCTGCTCGCCCTCCTCTGCCTGGCCGCGACGGGTGCCGCCCTCCTGGTCCCGGCCCGCCGCCCCGACGGTGCAACGGCACCTGCCACGACGGGGGTGACACGGGCACCGGCCCGGGTGCGGTAGGGTTGACCTGCGTGATCACGCGGGGGACACCCCGGGTGGTACCGCAACGGGACGTGGCGCAGCTTGGTAGCGCACTTGACTGGGGGTCAAGGGGTCGCAGGTTCAAATCCTGTCGTCCCGACTTTGCGAAGTCGGAGGTCAGAGGCCGTGCTGGAGTGATCCGGTACGGCCTCTTGATTATGTGCGCTGGTGATGTGGTCCATGCCCGGGTGCGCGTACCGCTGAGTGGTGGACAGGCATCCGTGCCCAGCGATCTTGCGTGGCACGTGCACTGGCTCCGATGAGCCGGCAGGGCCGACTGCTGTCCCCGGCGGGTGAGGTGCACCCCTGGGTCGAGGCGGCGGCCTCGGTACGGCGTGTGGACGCCACGGTCGGCGGCGTCATCGTGGGGACGCACCCGGGACGCAAGGCCGACACGGACATCGTGGTCAGCAATCCGTTCGCATGGCCATCCTGGACGTGGCGGTCGCGGCGGAGGTCCTGCGCACCGCGACGGAGAAGGACCTGGGCATCCGGCTGGCCGTCTGGAAACCGGCCCCGCAGTGCTGTCTGCGCCCCGTGCGTCGCAGGTCGGGGCGGACAGGATGACGGCCCGTGTACGGGGGGAAGGCCGCCGGATCACCGACCGTGCGGCAGCGGCGCGCGGCGCGTCCCGGGCTCCAACGAGTCCTCAGCCGTCATGCCCGGACAACCCCCACATCCACGACCGCGAGGGAGTGATCGAACGGATGGCCCGGGTGATCGACCGCGCGCGCGAGGAGGGTGTCCCGGTCATCTTCGTCCAGCACGACGACGAGCCGGGCTGACGGACTGCCACACCACCGACGGCAACGACCATCTGACCGGAGAGCAGGTGGTCCGCCACACCAACACCACGCTGGACGAGTTCGGGAACGACGACCACGAGGTCACCGTGATCGCGTCGACGGACTTCGCGTTCGCCGAGCCCGGGCACTGAATCCCGGGTCCGCTCCCCTCGCCCCGCCGCCGAGCGTGCTGTCCGTAGCGGGGCGAGGGGGGCCGTGCCGGCGACACCCACGTCTTCTGCACCCGATGAACCCGAAGGATTCACCAGGACCATGGCCCGCGTACCGGGTCCCCCAGTCGGGCGTGGACCGCTTCCTGGCCACTTCTGGCGCGCGCATCGGCCCCCGAGTCGCGGGATGTCGTCGGAACGACGGGATTCTTCGCGGGCGAGAGCCTGCGGGGCCTTTTCGTTTAGGTGTTATCGGTTGATGTAAGAGCGCTGTAATCAGTCACAAGCATGATCAAATTGCCCATAGCGGACACCGGAAGATTCTTGCCAGTGTCGTGGGTGGCGTGTACGGTTTCAATAGATCGGCTGGACGGGGGAAGGCTGATATAGGGGCGTCCGATCCAGACCAGTTTCGGACCGTGTCTCCTGCCTTCCGCCGATGAAAGCAGGGGGAATATCGTGCACAACAGCTCGGACGCGCCGAGCCTGGCTGCCGAGCCGTCGGCGTATCGGCAGCGGCGTGACGAAATAGCCGCGCGTGCCGCGGACCACGTACTCGGCGAACCCATTCCGGAAGTCGAATACACGGACGCCGAGCACGCCCTGTGGCGGCTCGTGTCCGAGCGGCTGGCGGAGCGGCACCGGCACCTGGCCGCGCCGGAGTTCCGCGACGCGGCCGAGCGGCTCGGGGTGGCCACGGACGGCGTTCCGCAGTTGCAGGACGTGTCCGACCGGCTTGACCGGCTGACCGGATTCCGCCTCCGGCCCGCGGCCGGTGTGGTTCCTTTCGCCCTGTTCTGCGGCTCCCTCGCCGACGAGTACTTCCATTCGACCCAGTACCTCCGCGACGGCGCGACCCCCTTCTACTCCACCGAGCCGGACATCCTCCACGAGGTCATCGGGCACGGCAGCGCCATGGCCGACGACCGGTTCGCCGCGCTGTACCGCCTGGCCGGCGAGGCCGTACGCAGGGTCGAATCCGAGACAGCCGTCCAGTTCGTCGCCAAGACCTTCTGGTTCACGATCGAGTGCGGCCTGCTGGACGCCGCCGACGGGCCGCGGGCCTACGGCGCCAGCATCGTCTCCTCCTACGGCGAGCTCGAGCACTTCCGCTCCGCCGAGATCCGGCCGCTGGACATCGCCGACATGGCCCGCGTCGACTACGACATCACCCAGTACCAGACCACCCTGTACAGCGCGCGTTCCCTCGCACACCTGGAGGACGTCGCAGGTGAATTCTGGGCGTCCTGCGACGACACATCCATTGAAAAACTCTTGGCGGTTGATATATGACCCGGCTCGCAGGACCCCCACCCACTGCGGAGCAGAGCCCGGAATCGGAAGTCCTGGACGTCACCGGAATCGGATTCGGTGCGGCGAATCTCGCCCTGGCGGTGGCGCTCCACGAATCAGACGGCGCGGGGCGGGCCCTTTTCCTGGAGAAGCAACAGGAATTCGGCTGGCATCGCGGGATGCTCATCGAGGGGGCATCGCTCCAGGTGTCCTTCCTCAAGGACATCGCCACCATGCGGAACCCCACCAGCGATTTCGGCTTCCTTTCCTATCTACAGGAAAAGGGCCGACTGGTCGATTTCATCAACCAGCACACCCTGCTGCCCTCGCGGATCGAGTACCACGACTACCTCCAGTGGGCCGCCGAACGCCTGCGCCACCTGGTCCGGTACGGCGTCGAGGCCACCGGCGTGCGACCGGTGACCGACGCCGGTGAGGTCGTCGCCCTCGACGTGCTCGCGGGCGACCGGGTGGTCGCGCGCACCAGAAACCTCGTCATCGCCCCCGGCCTGCGCCCCCGGCTCCCCGAGGGCGCAGAGACCGGTGAACGCGTCTGGCACAGCTCGCAGTTGCTGCACCGGCTGCCCGCGTTCGACGAGCGGCCGCCCCGGCGGGCCGTCGTGGTCGGCGCCGGCCAGAGCGCGGCCGAGGTCGCCGCGCACCTCATGGAGCGCTACCCGCAGGCCGAGGTCGCCGCGGTGTTCGCCCGCTACGGCTACAGCGTCGCCGACTCGAGCCCCTTCGCGAACCGCGTCTTCGACCCGGCCGCCGTGGACGACTTCTACTTCGCCCCGCCCGAGGTCAGGCAGGCCATCCTGCGCTACCACAGCGGCACCAACTACGCCGTGGTCGACGAGGACGTCCTGCACGGCCTGTACCGCCGCCAGTACGAGCAGAAGGTGACCGGCACCCCGCGCCTGCGGCTGATGAACGCCTCACGCCTGGTGTCCGTCGAACCCCGCGGCGACAGCGTCGCGGTCCGCGTGGAGTTCCTGCCCACGGGCGAACTCACCGACCTCGACGCCGACCTGGTCGTGTACGCCACCGGGTACGAGTCCGCCGACCCGGCGGACCTCCTCGGCGGTGTCGCCGACGCGCTCCGCCGTGACGAGACGGGGCAGCTGCTCATCGGCCGTGACTACCGGCTCAGCACCACCGGGGACGTCCGGTGCGGCATCTACGTCCAGGGCGCCACCGAGGCGTCCCACGGCATCGCCTCCACGCTGCTGTCCATGGTCGCGGTCCGCGCGGGCGAGATCGCCCAGTCGATCATCGGCGGCCGACGCGATCCGGACCGCGCCACGGGAAGCAAGGCAGTAGCGGGGAACAGGGGCTGAGGTGTACGAGCGTCCGCTGTACCGCGAGGACCGCGACGGCGTCGTCCTGGCGTTTCTGCAGCACCATCCACTCGCACTGGTCGTCACCACGCACGAGGACGTTCCGGTGGCCACCCACGCGCCGGTGCTGTTCCGGCACGGGCCCGACGGGGCCGACGCGGGGGCCGTCGCCGCGGGAACGGCACCCCTGACCGGATCCACCCTGATCGGCCACATGAACGTCCAGAACCCGCAGTGGCGCCGGATGCGCGCCGGTGACCGGGCGCTCATCGTCTTCCAGGGCCCGCACGGCTATGTCTCGCCGACGGTCTACGACGTCACACCCGCGGCACCGACCTGGGACTTCACCGCCGTACACGTGACCGGCACACTGCGGCCCACCGCCGACCCCGCCGACGTGCTGGACATCGTCTCCGACACCGCCCGGCGACTGGAGGCCGGATTCGGGCGCGGCTGGGACCAGGAGTCCTCCCTCGACTACTTCCGGCAGATCGCACCCGGCGTCGGCGCCTTCACCCTGCGGGTCGACTTCGTCCAGACCATGTTCAAGCTCAGCCAGGAGAAGCCCGCGGCGATGCGCCGGAGCGTGGCCGAGCAGTTCGAAGCAAGCGAGTCGGGCACCCATCGCGCACTGGCGAACATGATGCGCGCCCACGGACTCACCGATGCCGACGAGGAGCGAGAGGCAGCCGGATGACCCAGGGGAACCCGCGACGGCCGGGACTGGACTCGGCACTGAACCGGCTCCGGGAGCGCACGGCGAGAACAGCCGCGACACCGGCGCGCATCACCCGCGTCCCCCGGGACCAGTCCCTGGAACTCTCCTTCGCCCAGCAGCGGCTGTGGTTCCTCGACCGGCTGATGCCGGACAGCGCCTTCTACAACTTCGGTACGGCCGTGCGCGTACGCGGCCCGCTGGACGTCGGGCTGCTGTCCCGGGCGCTGAGCCACGTCGTGGCCCGCCACGAGACCCTGCGCACCGTCTTCGCCGACCACGACGGCGTGCCCGGTGCCGTCGTCCTGCCGCCGGAGCAGGTGCCCGTACCCGTGACCGAGGCCGCGGACGAGGCCGACGCCGAGCGGCTGGCCGGCGAGGAGGCCGCGCGCCCCTTCGACCTCACCAAGGGCCCCCTGCTCCGCGCCCGCGTGCTGCGGCTCGCCCCCGACGACCGGATCCTGCTGCTGACGGTGCATCACATCGCCACCGACGGCTGGTCGCACGGCCTGCTGTGGGCCGAACTGGCCACGGCCTACACCGCCCTGGCCGACGGCCGGGAGCCTACGCTGCCCGAACTGCCCGTGCAGTACGCCGACTTCGCAGCCTGGCAGCGCCGTACCCTTCCGCCCGCCGTACTGGAGCGGCGGCTGGAGTTCTGGCAGGGGCGCCTGGCCGGCCTCGCCCCCCTGGAACTGCCGCTCGACCGGCCGCGCCCCGCCGTGGCCTCCGCCGAGGGCGGCGTCGTCACCTGGCGGCTGCCGGCGGACACCGTCGCCGCCGCCCGGGCCGTCGCCGCACGGCAGGGCGCGACCCTGCACATGACCCTGCTCGCCGCGTTCAGCGCGGTCCTCGGACGGCACGCCCGCACCGAGGACGTCGCCGTCGCCCAGCCGGTCGCCGGCCGGCCCGTGGCCGAGGTCGAGCAACTGATCGGGTTCTTCGTCAACACCGTCGTCACCCGCACCGACCTCGGGGGCGACCCCACCTTCGCGGAGCTGGTCGAACGCGTCCGCGCCGCCTCGGTGGACGAGATGGCCCACCAGGACGTGCCGTTCGAGTACCTCGTGGAGCGGCTGGTCCCGGAGCGCGACCTGTCCCGCAACCCGCTGGCCCAGGTCGTCTTCCAGTACGTGCCCCGGCCCGCCGCCCGCCCCGCGCCGTTCCCCGGCACCACCACCGAACCCTTCGCCGGCGACCGCGCCTTCACCCGCATGGACCTGGAGGTCTACCTCGGCGAGGACGCCGAAGACGGCGTCGGGGGACTGATCAACTACAGCCGCGCCCTGTTCGACCGGGAGACCGTCGAACGGCTGGCCCGCCACCTCACTCAGCTGCTCCGCGCCGCCTGCGCCGAGCCCGACCGGCCCCTGTCCCGGCTGCCGATGACCGACGCCGACGAGGACGCCGCGCTGGAGCGGGCGGCCCGGGGCACGGAGGTGACGCTCCCCGAGGCCTCGCTGCCCGAGCTGTTCGCCGCGCAGGCCGCGCGGACACCGGACGCCGTCGCCGTCGCCGACGGGACCGACCGGCTCACCTACGCCCAACTGGACCGTGCGGCCAACCGGCTCGCCCACGTACTCGCCGGCCACGGAGTCGGACCCGAGCGCGTCGTCGCGCTGGCGACCGCACGCTCCGCACAGCTGGTCGTCGCCGTCCTCGCGGTGCTCAAGGCGGGCGGCGCCTACCTGCCGCTCGACGTCCGCAACCCGGCCGCCCGGACCCAGGCCGTCCTCGCCGACACCGGCGCCGCACTGCTGCTCACCGACGGCGGCCCCGCACCCGCCGGCACCGGACATCTGCCAGCGGTGGACCTGCGCGCCGTCCCGGACACCGCCCCCGACACCGCCCCGCCGGTCACCGTCGCCCCCGACGGCCTGGCGTACGTGATGTCCACCTCCGGCTCCACCGGCACGCCCAAGGCCGTCGCCACGACCCATCGCGCCGTCGCCGCCCTCGCCCTGCACCGGCGCTGGTCCGGCGCCGCCCACGACCGGGTGCTGCTGCACTCGCCACAGGCGTTCGACGCCGCCACCTACGAACTGTGGGCCCCGCTGCTGTCCGGCCACCGCGTGGTCGTGGCCCCGCCCGGCGCCCTCGGACCGCGCGCCCTCGCCCGCGTCGTCGCCGAACACGGTGTCACCGCGCTGTGGCTGACCTCCGGCCTCTTCGACCTCGTGGCCGAGGAGGACGTCACCTGCCTGGCCGGCGTCCGCGAACTCGTCGTCGGCGGCGACACCGTGTCCCCCGCGACCGTGGCCCGCGTCCGCGCCGCCCACCCGGACCTGACGGTCGTCAACGGCTACGGCCCCACCGAGACCACCACCTTCGCCACCCTCCACCCGATCGCGCCGGCCGACCCGGCCCCCGGCGGCCGGGTGCCCATCGGCAGCCCCCTGGACAACGCCCGCGCCCACGTCCTCGACGACCGGCTGCGGCCCGTCCCGTTCGGCGTGCCCGGCGAGCTGTACGTCGGCGGCCCGCGCCTGGCCCGCGGCTACGCCGGCCGGCCGGAGGCCACCGCCGAACGCTTCCTGCCCGACCCGTTCGGACCGGTGGGCAGCCGCATGTACCGCACCGGCGACGTGGTGCGCCGCCGCCCCGACGGCGTCCTGGAGTTCCTGGGCCGGGCCGACGACCAGGCGAAGCTGCGCGGCCTGCGGGTGGAGCCCGGCGAGGTCGAGGCCGTCCTCGCCGCCCATCCCGCCGTCGCCCACGCCGTCGTCGTGGTGCGCGGCGACGGCCCGGCCGGCAAGCGGCTCGTCGCCCACGTCGTCCCGCGTACCGGCCACACCACCGACACCGCCGCCCTGCGCGCCCACGCCGCCGCAGCCCTCCCCGACTACCTGGTGCCCTCGGCGTTCGTCCTCGCCGACGCGCTGCCGCTGACCGCCACCGGCAAGGTCGACCGCGCCGCGCTGCCCGCCCCGGCCGAGACGGCGGACACCGGCGCGGCCGCCCCGCGCACCGACGCCGAGCGGGCGCTGTGCGCCCTCTTCGCCGAGCTGCTCGGCACCGACGCGTTCGGCGCCGAGGACGACTTCTTCGTACGCGGCGGGCACTCGCTGCTCGCCACCCGCCTCGTCGCCCGCGTCGCCCGTGAGTTCGGCACCGAGATACCGCTGCGAGAGGTGTTCGAGCACCGCACCCCGCGGACCCTCGCCGCGGTCGTCACCGGTGCCGCGGGCCCGGCCGACCCGGCGCCGCCGCTGCGGCCGGCGGACCGCGACCGGCCGCTGCCGCTGTCCTTCGCCCAGCAGCGGATGTGGTTCCTGGACCAGCTCACCCCCGGCAGCGCCTCCTACACCTCCGGCGGCGCCCTGCGGGTCCGCGGACCGCTGGAGGTGGAGCGGCTCGCCGGCGCCCTGTCCGCGGTCGTCGCCCGCCACGAGACCCTGCGCACCACCTTCACCGTCGCGGACGGCGTGCCCGCCGCCGTCGTCGGCGCCGCCGCACCGGTCACCCTGCGGGTGACCGACGTACCGGACACCGACGCGGCGCGGGCCGCGGCCTCCGCCGAGCTGTCCACCGGGTTCGACCTGACGCACGGCCCACTGCTGCGCGCCACGCTGCTCCGGCTCGCCCCCGACGACCACGTCCTCGTCGTCGCCGTCCACCACATCGCGACCGACGGCTGGTCCCAGGCGCTGCTGTGGGCCGAGGTGGCCGCCGCGTACGACGGCACCGCGCTGCCCGAACTGCCCGTGCAGTACGGCGACTACGCCGTCTGGCAGCGGTCCTGGCTCTCCGGCGACGTACTGGAGCGCCGGGCCGGCTACTGGACCGAGCGGCTGGCCGGCCTGGCCCCGCTGGAACTGCCGCTGGACAAGGCCCGGCCCGCCGTCGCCACCGGCCGGGCCGGCACCCTGCCGTGGCGGCTGCCCGCCGAGGTGATCCGGGACGCCCGGGCCGTCGCCGCGCAGGAGGGCGCCACGCTGTACATGGTGCTGCTGGCCGCGTTCACCCTCGTCCTCGCCCGGTACGCCCGCACCGGGGACGTCGCCGTGGGCTCGCCGACGGCCGGCCGGACCCGCGCCGAGACCGAGGGGCTGATCGGCTTCTTCGTCAACATCGTCGCCGTCCGCACCGACCTGACCGGCGACCCGACCTTCCGGGAACTCCTCGGCCGGGTACGGGAGTCGGTGGTCGGCGCCGTGGAGCACCAGGACGTGCCGTTCGAGCACCTGGTCGAACGGCTGCGCCCGGAGCGCGACCTGTCCCGCAACCCGCTGGTGCAGGTGGCGTTCCAGCTGCTCACCGACGCGCCCCGGCGGCCCTGGTGGCAGGGCGCCGAGGCCGAGCCGTTCGACATCGACCACGCGTACACCCGGATGGACCTGGAGGTGCACGCGGTCGAGGCCGGGGACGAGGTCGGCGCGACCGTCCTGTACGCGGCCGACCTGTTCGACGCCGACACCGTCCGCCAGCTGATGCACCATGTGTCCGTCGTGCTCGGCGAGGTCCTCGCCGACCCCGACCGGCCGGTGTCCGCGGCGACCCTGCTGGACGCGGCCGACCGGCACCGCACCCTGATCGCCTGGAACGACACCGCCGCACCGCTGCCGGACGGCTCCGTGCCCCGGCGCTACGCCGAACAGGCCGCCCGCACCCCCGACGCCGTCGCCCTGATCTGCGGCGACGAACGCGTGACCTACGCGGAACTGGACCGGCGGGCCAACCGCTTCGCCCACCTCCTGCTGGCCCACGGTGTCGGCGCCGACGAATCGGTCGGCGTGGCCACCGGACGCTCCACCGGCATGGTGGCCGCCGTCCTGGGCGTGCTCAAGGCGGGCGCCGCCTATGTGCCGCTCGACCCGCGCAACCCCGCGGGCCGCACCGAGCGCATCGTGGCCACCTCCGGGCTGCGGGTCGTCATCGCCGACCGCCCGGTGCCCGGCACCGACGGCATCACCGTGCTCGACGTGACCGACCCGGGACCCGGCCCCGACACCGACCCCGGTATCGACCCGCACCCCGACACGACGGCGTACGTCATCTACACCTCCGGCTCCAGCGGCGAGCCCAAGGGCGTGGCCGTGACCCACCGCAACGTCGTCGTGCTGGCCGCCGACCGCCGCTGGAGCAACGGCAACCACGAACGGGTCCTGCTGCACTACCCGCTGGCCACCGACATCTCCACCTACGAGCTGTGGCCGTTCCTGCTGGCGGGCAAGCAGATCGTCGTCGCCGCCGACGAACACGTCGAACCGGACACCTTCGACCGGCTCATCCGCGAGCACGGCGTCACCGCCATGTGCCTGCCCGCACCCCTGTTCAGCCTCCTCGCCGAGGAGTGCATGGACTGCTTCGGCGGGCTGCGCGAGGTGCTCACCGGCGGCGAGGCCGTGTCCGGCGAGACCGTCGCCCAGGTGATGTCCGCCCACCCGCACCTGACCGTGGTCGACGCCTACGGGCCGACCGAGGCGACCGCGTTCGCCACCCTGTTCCCGATGGAGCCGGGCTTCCGGCTCGCCGGCTCCCGGGTGCCGATCGGAGCCCCCATCGACAACACCCGGGTGTACGTCCTCGACGACGCCCTGCGCCCGGCGCCGCTGGGCGTGGCGGGCGAACTGGTCATCGCCGGGCCCCGGGTGGCCCGCGGCTACCTGGGCCTGCCCGCCCTGACCGCCGAGAAGTTCGTACCGGACCCGTGGGGCGGGCCGGGCGAGCGGATGTACCGCACGGGCGACGTCGTACGCTGGCTGCCCGGCGGCGCGCTGGAGTTCCTCGGCCGCGCCGACGTCCAGGTCAAGATCCGCGGCTTCCGGGTGGAACCCGGCGAGGTCGAGGCCGCGCTGCTGCGGCACCCGGCGGTCTCGCAGGTCACCGTCGCCGTACGCGAGGACATCCCGGGCGACAAGCGCCTGGTGGCCTACGTCGTGCTGGAGCCGGAGGCCGACCACAGCGTGCTGCCCGCGCTGCGCGCCCACGCCGCAGGCGCCGTACCCGACTACATGGTGCCGTCGGCGTTCGTCGCGCTCGACGCGTTCCCGCTGTCCACCACCGGCAAGATCGACCGCCGGGCGCTGCCCGCCCCCGACAGCCGCTCGGTCGCCGAGAGCGGGTACGTCCCGCCCGCGACGGAGGCGGAGCGGGTGCTGTGCGAGATCTTCGCCGAGGTGCTGGAGGTGCACCCGGTGGGCGCCGACGACGACTTCTTCACCCTCGGCGGGCACTCGCTGCTGGCCACCCGGGCCATCGCGCGGATCCGCGCCCGGTTCGGGCCCGACGCGCCGCTCCAGGCGGTGTTCGAACGGCGCACCCCGCGCCGGCTGGCCGAGACCCTCGGCGCGCCCGGCGCGGTGACGGACCTGATCCGCCCGGCCCGCCGCACCGGCCCGCTCCCGCTGTCGTCCTCCCAGCGGCGCCTGTGGTTCCTGGACCGGCTCACCCCGGACAGCGGCTTCTGGAACGTGGCGATGGGCGTCCGCGCCCGCGGCCCGCTCGACGTCGACGCCCTGGGCCGGGCCCTGTCCCTGGTGGTCGCCCGCCACGAGACGCTGCGCACCGTCTTCGCCGCCGACAGCGGCGAGCCGGTCGCCGTCGTCCGGCCCGCGGCCCCGCTCCGCCTGGAGGTCACCGACATCGCCGGGGAGGCCGAGCTGCGCACCCTCGCCGAGGCGGACGCCGCGCGCCCCTTCGACCTGGCCCGGGGACCGCTGCTGCGCGCCCGCGTGCTGCGGCTCGCGCCCGAGGACCACGCCGTCCTGATCACCGCGCACCACGCGGTCACCGACGGCTGGTCGCACGCCGTCTTCTGGGGCGAGCTGGCCGAGGCCTACCGCGCCGAGCTGGCCGGACACGCCGCCGACCTGCCCGAACTGCCCGTCCAGTACGGCGACTTCGCGATCTGGCAGCAGGATCGGATCACCGGCGCCGAGCAGGAGCGGCACCTGGCCTACTGGCGGGCCCGGCTCGCCGGGCTGCGCCCCCTGGAACTGCCCCTGGACCGGCGCCGGCCCCCGGTCGCCGGCTCGGCGGGTGCCTCCCAGCCGTGGGAACTGCCCGAGGACCTGGTCCGGGCCGCGCGCGCGTTCGGCGACGGCGAGGGCGCCACCCTCTACATGACGCTGCTGACCGCCTTCACCGTGGTCCTGGCGCGGTTCGCCGGAACCGAGGACGTCGCCGTCGGCGCCCCGGTGGCGGGCCGCACCCGCCCCGAGGTGGAGCGGCTGATCGGCTTCTTCGTCAACATGCTGGTGCTGCGCACCGACGTGTCCGGCGACCCGACCTTCCGCGAACTGCTGGGCCGGGTACGGGAGACGGTGGTCGGCGCCATGGACCACCAGGACCTGCCCTTCGAGCACCTGGTGGAGACGCTGGCGCCCGAGCGGGACCTGTCCCGCAACCCGCTGGTCCAGGTGGTGTTCCAGCTCATGCGGGCGCCCGCGGACAAGGGCGACCGGCTCGGCGCCGCCCGCCTGGAACCGCTGCTGGACGAGCACGCCTTCACCCGGGTCGACCTCGAGGTGCACCTCACCGAGGACGGCGACCGGGTGCGCGGCACCGTGCTGCACGCCACCGCGCTGTTCGAGGCCGAGACGGTCCGCCGGATGCTCCACCACCTCACGGTCCTGCTGCGTACGGCCCTCGCCGACCCGGACGCGCCGCTGTCCGCGCTCTCCCTGCTGGGCGACGCCGACCGGCACCAGCTGCTGGAGCGGTGGAACGACACGGCGCTGCCGTACCGGGACGCCTCGCTCGCCGAGCTGTTCGCCGAGCAGGTCGCCCGCACCCCCGACGCCCGTGCCGTGGAGTGCGAGGACGAGTCCCTCACCTACGCCGAACTGGACCGCGAGGCCGAGCGGATCGCCGCCGGACTGCGGGCGCACGGGGTACGGCCGGACGACCTCGTCGGCCTGTGCCTGGAGCGCAGCACGGTGATGATCGCCGGCCTGGTCGGCATCCTCAAGGCCGGCGCGGCCTATGTGCCGATCGACCCGAACCACCCCCGGGACCGGATCCGGCTCATCGTGGACGACGCCCGGATGACCGTCGCGGTCACCGACCGGGCGCACGCGGACGTCTTCGCCGAGACCACCGCCCTCGTCCTCGTGGACGCCCCGGCCCCACTCGGGCCGCTCCCGGGCGAGGTGACGCGGCGGCCGGGCCCCGACTCGCTCGCGTACGTCGTCTACACCTCCGGCTCCACCGGCGTACCCAAGGGCATCGCCATGCCCGCCCGGTGCGTGGTCAACATGCTCGCCTGGCAGAAGAAGGCGGTACCGGGCGGACCCGGCACGCGGACCGCGCAGTTCACCGCCCTCACCTTCGACGTGCATGTGCAGGAGGTGCTCTCCGCGCTCCTGTACGGCGAGACGCTGGTCGTCCCCACCGAGGAGACCCGCCGCGACCCCGCCCGCTTCGCCCGCTGGCTCGACGAGCGGGCCATCGAGCAGATCTTCGTGCCCAACCTGATGATCCGCGCGCTCGCCGAGGAGGCCAACGCCGGCCGGGCCCGGCTCACCTCGCTGCGGCACATCTCCCAGGCGGGCGAGCCGCTCACGCTCGACGGCGTGCTGCGCGAGTTCTGCGCCGCCCGGCCCCTGCTGCGGCTGCACAACCACTACGGCTCCACCGAGATCCAGGTCGTCACCTCCTCCACCCTGCCCGGTGACGTCGCCGACTGGCCGCAGACCGCACACCTGGGCAAGCCGGTCGACAACTCCCGCGCCTACGTGCTGGACGACCGGCTGCGACCGGTCCCCGTCGGCGTGGCGGGCGAACTGTGCTTCGCCGGCCCCGGACTCGCCCGCGGATACGTCGGCAAACCGGAACTGACGGCGCAGAAGTTCGTGGCCGACCCGTTCGGCCCGCCCGGTTCCCGCCTCTACCGCACCGGCGACCTGGGCCGCTGGCGGCCCGACGGCAGCCTGGAGTTCCTGGGCCGGCTCGACCACCAGGTCAAGATCCGCGGCTTCCGCGTGGAACTCGGCGAGGTCGAGGCCGTCCTGCTGCGGCACCCCGAGGTCACCCGCGTCGTGGTCGTCGCCCGCGAGGACGTCCCGGGCGTCAAGCGGCTCGTCGGCTACGTCGTGCCCGTTCCCGGCACGGACGGCGGGCTGCCCGCCCGGCTGCGGGCCCATCTGGCCGACGCCGTACCGGACTACATGGTGCCCTCGGCGCTCGTCCCGCTGGACGCGTTCCCGCTGACCACCACCGGCAAGATCGACCGCGCCGCGCTGCCCGCCCCCGATCTGCGCACCACGCTCGACACCGGCTTCACCGCGCCCCGCACCGCCGAGGAGAAGGCGCTGTGCGAGGTGTTCGCCGAGGTACTGGAGACCGGGCGGGTCGGCATCGACGACGACTTCTTCGCGCTCGGCGGACACTCGCTGGTCGCGGCCCGCACGGTCGCCCGGATCCGCGAGGTGCTGGACGCCGAGGTGTCCCTGCGGGAGCTGTTCCAGCATCGCACGCCGCGCGCGCTCGCCGAGGTCGTCGCCGTGTCGCCGCGCGCCGCCGTACCACCGCTGGTACCGGTGTCCCGGCACGAGCCGTTGCCGCTGTCGCTGGGCCAGCTGCGGCTGTGGCGGCTGCACGAGGCCGACCCGGGCAATCCGATCTGGACGATCCCGCTGGCCGTACGCATCACCGGCGATCTCGACGCGGACCTGCTGGGCCGTGCCCTGACCGAGGTCGTCCGCCGGCACGAGGCGCTGCGCACGGTGTTCGTGCCCGGCGACGAGCCCGCGTCGGTGATCCTGCCCGCCACGGACATCGTGCTGGACCCGGTGGACGTCCCCGACGAGACCGCCGCCCGCGCCCTGGCCGACGAGGCCGCCGCCCGGCCGTTCGACCTCGTCTCGGGACCCGTGCTGCGGCCCGCCCTGCTGCGGATCGCCCCGGACGACCACGTCCTGCTGCTGACGGTGCATCACATCGCCACCGACGGCTGGTCCCAGGGCGTCCTGTGGACCGAACTGTCCGACATCTACGCGGCACTGCGCGAGGGCCGCCCGGCCGACCTGCCCGAACTGCCCGTCCAGTACGGCGACTTCGCCGTCTGGCAGCGCTCCTGGCTCACCGGTGCCACGCTCGACGCCCAGCTCGACCACTGGCGCCGCCGACTGGACGGGCTGCGGCCCCTCGCCCTGCCGGGCGTCCCGGCCGGCGCGGCCCACGACGACACCGGTGTGCTGACCGAGTGGCGGCTGCCCGCCGAACTGGTCGACGCCGCCCGCCGGATCGGCGCCGAGCACGACGCCACCCTGTACATGACCCTGCTGGCCGCCTTCACGGCCACGCTCGCCCGCTGGGCGGGCACGGACGACCTCGCCGTCGGCTCCCCGGTGGCCGGCCGTACCCGGGCCGAGGTCGAAGGGCTGATCGGCTTCTTCGCCAACTTCGTGCCCCTGCGCGTCGACCTCTCCGGCGACCCGTCCTTCGCCGGCCTGCTGGCCCGGGTCCGGGACACCGCCGTCGATGCCTACGCCCACCAGGCACTGCCCTGGGAACGCGTCGTGGAGGGCCTCGGCCTGGACCCCGAACAGCCGCTGGTCGACGTCGTGTTCCAGCTGGTCAACGTCGAACTGGGCGAACTCGGCCTGCCCGGCGCCCGCGTCGAGCCGTTCACCGGCGAACAGGCCTACGCCCGCTGGCATCTTGAGGTGCACCTGGTCGAGGACGCCGACGGAGGCCTCACCGGACACGTCGTCCACCGCGCCGCCGCCCTCGACCGGCCCACCGTGGACGGCCTGCTCGCCGGCACCACCGCACTGCTCCGGGCCGCACTCGCCGATCCCGCCCTGCCCGTCTCCACACTGCACGCACCGGACCCGCTGGAGGGGACCACCCATGACTGAGCCGCTGACCGACCCGACGGCCGCTCAGCCGCCCGCTCTCGCGCACCGGCTCGCCGGCCTGCCCGAGCCCGAGCGCCGGCGCGTCGTCCTGGACCTGGTGCTGACACAGGTCGCGGAGGTCCTCGAGCTGGGCACCGCCGCCGACGTACCGCCGGACCGGGCGATCCGGGAGCTGGGCCTGCGCTCGCTGACCGCCGTACAACTGCTGCTGCGGCTCAGCCGGATCACCGGCGTCAAGCTGCCCACCACGGCCATCTACGACCACCCCACCGCCCGCGCCCTCGCGGACGTCCTGGTCGACGCGGCCTCCGGGCGGCACGTCCTGCCCGCCGAGGACGACGAACCCGTACAGCGCGCGGCCGACGACGACCCGGTCGCGGTGGTCGGCATGGCCTGCCGCTACCCGGGCGGCGTGACCGGCCCGGACGACCTGTGGCGGCTGCTGGTGGAGGAACGCGACGCCATCACCCCGTTCCCCACCGACCGCGGCTGGGACCTCGCCGCCCTCGCCGACCCGGACGGCCCCTCGGCCAGCCGCACCCGGCACGGCGGATTCCTGGACGACGCCGCCCTCTTCGACGCCGGGTTCTTCGGCATCAGCCCGCGCGAGGCCCAGCTGATGGACCCGCAGCAGCGCCTGCTGCTGGAGACCGGCTGGGAGGCGCTGGAGCGGGCCGGTGTCACCCCCGGATCCTGGCGCGGCGGGCGCGTCGGCGTGTTCGTCGGCGCCAACGCCCAGTCGTACTCCTCGCTGCTCGCGGGCCTCCCCGAGGGCGGCGACGGACACGCCCTGACCGGCCGCCTGGCCAGCGTGGTGGCCGGCCGCATCGCCTACGTCCTCGGCCTGGAGGGCCCCGCCTTCACGGTGGACACCGCCTGCTCGTCCTCCCTGGTGGCCCTGCACCTCGCGGTGCGGTCGCTGCGCTCCGGCGAGAGCACCCTCGCGCTCGCCGGCGGCGTGACCGTCATGCCGACCCCGGAGCTGTTCACCGACTTCACCAAGCAGGGCGGCCTGTCCGAGGACGGCCGCTGCCGCTCGTACGCCAAGGCCGCCGACGGACTCGGCTGGGCCGAGGGCGCCGGCATGCTCCTGCTGGAGCGGCTCTCCGACGCCCGGCGCAACGGCCACCCGGTGCTCGCTCTGCTGCCCGGCACCGCCATCAACCAGGACGGCGCCTCCAACGGCCTCACCGCGCCGAGCGGCGCCGCCCAGCAGCGGGTCGTACGGCAGGCCCTGGCCGACGCCGGACTGCGCCCGGCCGACGTGGACGCCGTCGAGGGCCACGGCACCGGCACCACCCTGGGCGACCCCATCGAGGCCCAGGCCCTGCTCGCCTCCTACGGCCAGGACCGCGACCGGCCGCTGTGGCTGGGCTCGCTGAAGTCCAACCTCGGCCACGCCCAGGCCGCCGCCGGCGTCGGCGGAGTGATCAAGACGGTGCTCGCGCTCCGGCACGGACTGCTCCCGAAGACCCTGCACGTCGACGAGCCCACCCCGCACGTGGACTGGGTGTCCGGAGACGTCCGCCTGCTGACCGAGGCCCGCTCCTGGCCCCGCGGCGAACGGCCGCGCCGGGCCGGTGTGTCGTCGTTCGGCGTCAGCGGCACCAACGCCCATGTGATCGTGGCGGAAGCGCCTGCCGACGCGGACGACGCGGCGGTCCGGCCGGCCGACCCGGTCCCCGTCCCCTGGCAGCTGTCCGCCCGCAGCGAGACGGCCCTGCGCGAACAGGCCGTCCGACTGCGCGAGTTCGTCACCGCCGATCCGGAACTGGAGCCCGCGGACGTCGGGTTCACCCTGGCCACCCGCCGCACCGCGTTCGAGCACCGCGCCGCCGTCGTCGGCCGCGACCGCGCCGAACTGCTGGCCGGGCTGGACGTGCTCGCCGCCGGCGGTGCCGACCCTGCCGTGGTCCGCGGCACCGCCGGAGCCGACGGCGGCGTCGTCTTCGCCTTCGCCGGCCAGGGCGGCCAGTGGATCGGCATGGGCGTGGAACTGCTGGACACCAGCCCGGTGTTCGCCGCCCGCATGGCCCAGTGCGAGCACGCCCTCGCCCCCTACCTGGACTGGTCGGTCGTGGACGTGTTGCGCGGCGCCGAGGGCGCGCCGCCGCTGAGCCGCGTCGACGTGGTGCAGCCGGTGCTGTTCGCGCTGATGGTCTCGCTGGCCGCGCTGTGGCGCTCCCACGGCGTGGTGCCGTCGGCCGTGGTCGGCCACTCCCAGGGCGAGATCGCCGCCGCCTGTGTGGCCGGTGCCCTGACCCTCGAGGACGCGGCCAAGATCGTCGCCCTGCGCGCCAAGGCCGTCGCCGACCTGCCCGGCCGCTGCGGCATGTGCTTCGTCGCCGCCCCCGCGGCCGACGTCGAGCGGATGCTGGAGCGCTGGCCCGGCCGGCTCGGCATCGCCGCCGCCAACAGCCCCCGCTCGCTGGTGGTCGCCGGCGACCGCGAGGCCCTGGAGGAACTGCTCGACCTCTGCGACGACGAGGATCTGCGGGCCGGCCGCGTCGCCGCCGACTACGCCTCGCACTCCCCGCAGGTGGAGGCCGTACGGCAGCGGCTGCTCGCCGACCTCAAGGGCGTCCGGCCCCGGGACGGCGACGTGCCCCTGTACTCCACCGTCACCGCGGACTGGATCGACGGCAGCGAACTCGACGCCCGCTACTGGTACCGCAACCTGCGCGAGCCGGTGCGGTTCCAGGACGCGGTCAGCGGCCTGCTCGCCGCCGGCCACCACGGCTTCGTGGAGATCAGCCCGCACCCCGTGCTGGCGGTCGCCATGCAGCAGACCGCCGAGGCCGAGGGCACCGAGCTGCGCGTGGCCGCCACCCTGCGCCGCGACGAGAGCGATCTGCTGCGCTTCACCACGGCGCTGGCCGAGGTGGCCGCCCACGGCACGCCCGTCGACTTCCGGCCCCTGTTCGACGCCGTCGGCGCCCGTCCCGTCGAACTGCCCACCTACCCCTTCCAGCGCGAGCGCTACTGGCTCGCCCCGGGCACCGCCGGCGCCGGCGACCTCACCGCGGTCGGCCTCACCGCCGGCGGGCATCCGCTGCTCGGCGCCGAGGCCGAACTCCCCGACGAGGGCGGCCTGCTCCTCACCGGCCGGATCAGCCCCGAGACGCAGCCCTGGCTGACCGAGCACACCGTGCTGGGCACCGCCCTGCTGCCCGGCACCGCCGTCCTGGAACTGGTGGCCCACGCCGGCCACCGGCTCGGCTGCGCCCAGATCGAGGAACTGACCCTGGCCGCGCCGATCGGCGTGCCCGCCGACGGCCTGACCCTGCGCGTCACCGTGCACGGCGCCGACGGGACCGGACGCCGTACGGTCGCCGTCCACACGCACTCCGGCGACGGCTGGACCCAGCACGCCACGGGCGTCCTGGCGCCGACCGCGCCCGCCGGGTCCGCGCCCGCCGGGCCCGGGTCGGACGCGTGGCCGCCGGCCGGCGCGGAGCCCGTCCCGCTGGCGGACGTGTACGACCGTCTCGCCGCCCGCGGCTACGGCTACGGGCCCGCCTTCCGGGGCCTGCGCGCCCTGTGGCGCCGGGACACCGAGGTCTTCGCCGAGGTCGCGCTCCCCGACACCGTCGACACCACCGGTCACCTCGTGCACCCGGCGCTGCTGGACGCCGTCACCCAGGCCGTGCCCGCCGCCGAGCCCGAGGACGCGCCCCTGCTGCTGCCGTTCTCCTGGACCGGCGTGACGCTGCACCCCGGCACGGCCCGCGTCCTGCGGGTGCGCGCCGCCCGGGAGAGCGCCGACACACTCCGCCTCACCGCGACCGACCACGAGGGCCGGCCCGTCGTGGAGCTGGCCGCGCTGCTGCTGCGGCCCGCGTCGGCCGGGCAGCTGCGCGCCGTGGCCGCCGCCGGCACCCGCGACGCGCTGTTCCGCGTCACATGGCAGAGCGCCGGGACCGGGACACCGGCCGCCGCCCGCTGTGCCGTCCTGGGCACGGAACCGGCAGGCCTCACCGCGCCCCTGAGCGGCACCCTCGCCGGTGTCGACGCGGGCGCGGTGGACCTCGTCCTCGCTCCCGTCGGCACCGGAGCCGACGTGGTCGCCGCCACCCACCGGGCCACCGCCCAGGTCCTGGAGCTGCTCCGGGACTGGCTCGCCGACGAGCGGTTCGGTCACGCCCGGCTCGCGATCGTCACCCGCCACGCCGTCGCCGTCCGCCCCGGCGAGGAACCCGACCCGGCCGCCGCCGCGGTGTGGGGCCTGGTGCGCTCCGCGCAGACCGAGCACCCCGACCGGTTCCTGCTCGTCGACACCGACGGCACCCCCGCCTCCCTGGACGCGGTGCCGGCCGTCGGCGACGAGCCGCAGACCGCGCTCCGCGACGGCACGCGCCTCGTCGCCCGCCTCACCCGGGCCACCGAGACCGCGCTGCGCCCGCCCGCCGACGCCGACGCCTGGCGCGTCGACGTGGTACGGCCCGGCAGCATCGACGGCGTCGACACCGCCGCCGCCCCCGACGCCACCGCCCCCCTGGCACCCGGCCAGGTGCGCATCGCCGTCCGCGCGGCGGGACTGAACTTCCGCGACGTGCTGTGCGCGCTCGACATGTACCCGGACGAGGTCGACGCGATCGGCTCCGAGGCCGCGGGCACCGTGGTCGAGGTCGCCCCGGACGTCACCGGCCTCGCCGTCGGCGACCGCGTCCTCGGCATGGTGCCGGGCGGCTTCGGCCCGCTCGCGGTGGTGGACCGGCGGCTCGTGGTGCCCGTACCCGCCGGCTGGTCCTGGGTCCGGGCCGCCGCCCTGCCGTCCGCCTTCGCCACCGCCCGCTACGCCCTCGTCGACCTCGCCGGAGTCCGCGCGGGGGACCGGGTGCTGGTGCACGCGGCGGCCGGCGGTGTCGGCATGGCCGCCGTGCAGGTGGCGCGGCTGCTGGGTGCGGAGGTGTTCGCGACGGCGAGTCCCGGCAAGCACGGGGTGCTGCGGGAGCTGGGTCTGGACGAGGCGCATGTGGCGTCGTCGCGGGACACGGAGTTCGCGGGCCGGTTCCCGGAGATGGACGTCGTACTGAACTCGCTCGCGGGTGAGTTCGTGGACGCCTCCCTCCAATTGCTGCGTCCCGGTGGGCGGTTCGTGGAACTCGGCAAGACCGACCGCCGCGACCCGGCCGACCTGACCGGCGTCGACTACCTCCCGTTCGACCTGCTCCTCGACGCCGGCCCCGATCGCGTCCAGAGCCTGCTGACCGAGGTCGCCGCCCATGCCGAGGCCGGCGAGATCACCGGCCTGCCCACCCGCACCTGGCCGCTCACCGACGCCCGCGAGGCATTCCGGTTCATGGCCCAGGCCCGGCACACCGGAAAGATCGTGCTGACCGTCGCGCCCTACGCCGACGGCACCGTACTGATCACCGGCGCGGGCGTGCTGGGCGGAATGCTCGCCCGGCACCTGGTGACCGAACACGGGGCCGGCGACCTGGTGCTGGCCAGCCGCCGCGGCGCCGCCGCCCCCGGCAGCGCCGACCTGGTCGCCGAACTGGGCGCGGCGGGCGCCACCGTCCGCTACGAGAGCTGCGACGTCACCGACCCCGCCGCGCTCGACGCGCTGCTCGCCGAGCTGACCGCCAAGGCCCCGCTGACCGCGGTCGTACACACCGCGGGCGCCCTCGACGACGGCGTGCTGACCGAACTCACCGCCGACCGGCTGCCGGCCGTGCTGCGCCCGAAGGCCGACGCCGCCTGGCACCTGCACGAGCGCACCGCGGCCCTGGACCTGTCCGCGTTCGTGCTGTTCTCCTCCGCGGCGGCCACCCTCGGCACCCCCGCGCAGGCCAACTACGCCGCCGCCAACGCCTTCCTCGACGCGCTCGCCGAACGGCGCCGCGCCGCCGGCCTGCCCGGCACCGCGGCGGCCTGGGGCCTGTGGGCCGACGCCACCGGCCTCACCCGGCACCTGGACGCCGCCGACGTCGCACGCGCCGGCCGCAACCGCATCGTCCCCCTGGCCACCGCCGAGGGACTGGCCCTGTTCGACGCGGCCACCCGCACCGGCGACCCGGTGACCGTCACCGCCCGCCTGGACCTCGCCACCCCGTCCGCCGCGCACACCCCGCCCCTGCTGCACGGCCTGGTCACCACCCCGGCCGGCCCGGCCGCCGCCCGCCCGGTGTCCGGCGCGGCGTCCCTGGTGACGCGGATCACCGCGCTGCCCGTGCCCGAGCGCACCCCCGCCCTGCTCGACCTGGTCCGCGGCCAGGCGGCCGACGTCCTGGGACACCGGGGAACCGACGCGGTGGCACCCGAACGCGGCTTCAAGGAGCTGGGCTTCGACTCGCTGACCGCCGTCGAACTGCGCAACCGCCTCGGTGCCGCCACCGGCCTGCGGCTGCCCACCACCCTCGTGTTCGACCACCCCAATCCGGCCGCCCTCGCCGAACACCTCCTCTCGGCGCTCCTGCCGAGCGAGTCCGACGAGGCGACCGCCGACCGGATCATCACCGAACTGGCCCGCGTGGAGAGCGCACTCGGCGCACTCCCGGCCGACGGCGCCGACCGGGCCCGGGTCGCGGCGCACCTGCGGGAACTGGCGGCCCGCTGGGACACGCACGCCACCGGCGACGCGCCGGAGCGGACCCAGCTGGACGGCGTCACCGCCGACGAACTCTTCGACCTGATCGACCGGGGCATCTCGTGACCCGCGCCGAACGAACCGCACGGGGGTGCACCGATGGCTGACGAGGCCAAACTGCTCGACTACCTCAAGCAGGTCACGGGTGATCTGCAGGTCGCCCGGCGCCGGCTGCGCGAGGCCGAGGCCCGCGACCGCGAACCGATCGCGATCGTCGGCATGGCCTGCCGCTACCCCGGCTCGGTGACCTCGCCCGAGGACCTGTGGCGGCTGGTGACCGCCGGGACCGACGCGGTCTCGTCGTTCCCCGCCGACCGCGGCTGGGACATGGCATCGGTCTACGACCCGGACCCCGACCGGCCCGGCACCTCCTACGCGCGCGAAGGCGGATTCCTCGACTCCGCCGGGGACTTCGACGCCGGCTTCTTCGGCATCAGCCCGCGCGAGGCGCTCGCCATGGACCCGCAGCAGCGGCTGGTCCTGGAGACCTCCTGGGAGGCCCTGGAGCGGGCCGGCCTCGACCCGGCCGGCCTGCGCGGCAGCGCCACCGGCGTGTTCGTCGGCTTCAGCAGCGAGGACTACTCCGACATCACCGGCACCGTGGCCACCGAGCTGGAGGGCTACGTCGTCACCGGCACCTCGCCCAGCGTGCTCTCCGGCCGGGTCTCCTACACCCTCGGTCTGGAGGGCCCCGCCCTCTCCGTGGACACCGCCTGCTCCTCCTCCCTGGTCGCCCTGCACCTCGCCGTCCGCTCCCTGCGCGCCGGTGAGTGCACACTGGCGCTCACCGGCGGAGCGACCGTCCTGGCCACGCCCTCCGTGTTCACCGAGTACAGCCGGCAGCGGGCCCTCGCGGCCGACGGCCGCTGCAAGGCGTTCGCCGCGGCGGCCGACGGGTTCGGCTTCGCCGAGGGCGCCGGCATGCTCGTCCTGGAACGGCTCTCCGACGCCCGCCGCAACGGCCACCCCGTGCTGGCCGTGGTGCGCGGCACCGCGATCAACCAGGACGGCGCGAGCAGCGGACTCACCGCCCCCAACGGGCTCGCGCAGCAGCGCGTGATCCGCCAGGCGCTCGCCGACGCCCGCCTGGCCGCGAGCCAGGTCGACGCCGTCGAGGCACACGGCACGGGCACCCGGCTGGGCGACCCGATCGAGGCACAGGCGCTCCTGGCCACCTACGGCCAGGAGCGCGAACAGCCGCTGTGGCTGGGCTCGGTGAAGTCCAACATCGGCCACACCCAGGCCGCCGCCGGTGTGGCCGGCGTGATCAAGATGGTGCAGGCGATGCGCCACGGCGTACTGCCGCGCACACTGCACGTGGACGCGCCGTCCCCGCACATCGACTGGACCGCCGGCGCCGTGGAACTGCTCACCGAGGAGCGGAACTGGCCGCAGACCGAGCAGCCGCGCCGCGCTGGTGTGTCGTCGTTCGGCGTGTCCGGCACCAACGCCCACATCGTCCTGGAACAGGCACCCCCGCGGCCCGAACCCGCCGGCGAGCCCGCCGACCGCACCCTGCCCCTCGTCCCGTGGACGCTGTCGTCCCGTACGGCGGCCGGCCTGCGCGCCCAGGCCGAACGCCTCCTCGCGCACCGGCCCGCGCTCGACGCCGGCCCCCTGGACGTGGCCCTCGCGCTCACCACCACCCGCACGGCCTTCGAACACCGTGCCGTCCTCCTGGGCCCGGACCACGACGCGCTCCTGGCCGGCCTGACCGCCGTGGCGGAAGGCGCCGAGGCGGCCACCGTGGTCCGCGGCCGAGCCGTGGGCGACGGCCGCGCCGTCTTCGTGTTCCCGGGTCAGGGGGCGCAGTGGGCGGGGATGGCGGTGGATCTGCTGGATTCCTCGCCGGTGTTCGCCGAGCGGCTGGCGGAGTGTGCGGCGGCTCTGGAGCCGTTCGTGGGCTGGTCGTTGCTGGATGTGGTCCGGGGCGCGGAGGGTGCTCCGGGCCTGGACCGGGTCGACGTCGTCCAGCCGGTGCTGTGGGCGGTGATGGTGTCGTTGGCCGAGGTGTGGCGTTCGTACGGCGTCGTACCGTCGGCGGTCGTCGGCCACTCGCAGGGGGAGATCGCCGCCGCGTGTGTGGCGGGGGCGCTGTCGTTGGAGGACGGCGCCCGTGTGGTCGCCCTGCGCAGCCAGGCGTTGACGACGCTCGCGGGCACCGGGGGCATGGTGTCGGTCACGGCTGCCCAGGCCAGGACCGAGGAGCTGCTGGCGGCTTGGGCCGGCCGAGTGGCCGTCGCCGCCGTCAACGGCCCCGAATCCGTCGTCGTCGCCGGTGAGGCCGTGGCGCTGGAGGAGTTCCTCGCGCACTGCGCCGACCGCGACGTACGGGCCCGCCGGATCGCCGTGGACTACGCCTCCCACTCGGCGCAGGTCGAAGCCGTGCGCGAGCGGCTGCTGGCCGACCTCGACGGCATCCGGCCGCGCGAGGGCTCGGTTCCGCTGCTGTCCACCGTGACGGGGGAGTGGGCGGACGGTACGGCGCTGGACGCCGGCTACTGGTACCGCAACCTGAGGGAACCCGTCCGCTACGCCGACGCCGTCGCCGCCCTGCTCGCCCAGGGCCACCGGGGTTTCATCGAGGTCAGCCCGCACCCCGTCCTCACCATCGGCACCCAGGAGACCGTGGAGCGGGCGGACACCGCGGCCGTGGTCGTCGGCACCCTGCAGCGCGACCGGGCCGGACTGCCGACCCTGCTGCACCACCTGGCCGAGGCCCACGCCCACGGCGTCCGCGTCGACTGGACCGCCTTCTTCCGGGGCACCGGCGCACACCCCGCCGACCTGCCGACCTACGCCTTCCAGCGGGACCGCTACTGGCCGCCCGTCGACGGCGCACCACGCCCGCTGCCCCCGGTCACCCCCGTCACGCTCCCCGCGCAGCAGCCCGCCGACGGCGGCACGCCGTGGAGCGACGGCCTCGCCGGGCTGTCCTCCGCCGAACGCCGGCACCGGGTCATGGACCTGGTGCGGCTGCGGACCGCCGCCGTACTCGGCCACGCCGACCTCGCCGCGATCGAACCGCACCGCGGTTTCACCGCCCTCGGCTTCGACTCCCTCGCCTCGGTCCGCCTGCGCACCGCGCTGACCGAAGCGACCGGTCTCACGCTGCCCAGCAGCGTCGTCTTCGACCACCCGAACCCGGCCGCCCTCACCGACCACCTGGTCACCCGGCTCGACGGCGCGCCCGTCCCGGCCCGCCCCGCCGTCCGCACCACCCCGGCCGACGAGCCGCTGGCCGTCGTCGGCATGGCCTGCCGCTTCCCCGGCGGCGTCACCGGCCCTGAGGAGCTGTGGCAGCTCCTGGCCGAGGGCCGCGACGTCATCGGGGACTTCCCCACCGACCGCGGCTGGGACCTCGACGGCCTCTACGACCCCGATCCGGACCGGGCCGGACACACCTATCTGCGCCAGGGCGGCTTCCTGACCGACGCCGCCGACTTCGACGCCGAGTTCTTCGGCATCAGCCCGCGCGAGGCACTGGCGATGGACCCGCAGCAGCGGCTGTTCCTCGAAGCCGCGTGGGAGGCGTTCGAACACGCCGGCGTCGACCCGCTCGGCCTGCGGGGCACCGCCACCGGCGTGTTCGCGGGCGTCACCGACCAGCGCTACGACTCCCGGCACGGCGCGGTCGGCGGCGTGGACGAGGGACTGCTCGGCACCGGAAACTACGCCAGCGTGCTCTCCGGCCGGGTGGCCTACACCCTCGGCCTGGAAGGCCCGGCCATCAGCGTGGACACCGCCTGCTCGTCGTCCCTCGTGGCCCTGCACCTGGCCGGCCAGTCACTGCGCAGCGGCGAGAGCTCGCTGGCCCTCGCCGGCGGCGTCATGGTCCTGTCGACACCGCGCGCCTTCGTGGAGTTCTCCCGGCAGCGCGGCCTCGCCCCCGACGGCCGCTGCAAGGCGTTCGCCGCCGCCGCGGACGGCATCGGCTGGTCCGAGGGCGTCGGCGTGGTCCTGCTGGAGCGGCTCTCCGACGCCCGCCGCAACGGCCATCCCGTGCTGGCCGTCGTACGCGGCTCGGCGATCAACCAGGACGGGGCCTCCTCCGGGCTCACCGCGCCCAACGGCTCGGCCCAGCAACGGGTCATCCGCTCCGCGCTGGCCGCCGCCGGTCTCACGCCCGCCGACATCGACGTCGTCGAGGCACACGGCACCGGGACCACCCTGGGCGACCCCATCGAGGCCAACGCCCTGCTGGCCACCTACGGCCAGGACCGCGAACAGCCGCTGCGGCTCGGCTCGCTGAAGTCCAACATCGGCCACACCGGGCCCGCGGCGGGCGTGGCCGGCGTGATCAAGACGGTGCTCGCGCTGCGCGCGGGCGAGGTGCCCCGCACCCTCCACGTGGACGCGCCCTCCCCGCACATCGACTGGGCCTCCGGTTCCGTCGAACTCGTCACCCGTGCCACCCCCTGGCCCCGGACCGGCCGGCCGCGCCGCGCGGGCGTGTCCTCGTTCGGCGCCAGCGGCACCAACGCCCATCTGATCCTGGAGGAGGCCCCGGAGCAACCGGCCGCGCCCCCGCGTGCCGCCGCGCCGCGCCGGCTGCCGTGGGTGCTCTCCGCCCGCTCCCGGGCCGCCCTCGCCGACCAGGCCACCCGGCTCGCCGACCACCTCGGCGCCCACCCCGGACTGGACCCGCTCGACGTCTCCTTCTCCCTTGCCGCGTCGCGGGCGTTGTTGCCGCATCGTGCGGTGGTGGTGGCGGCTGATCTCGCGGAGGCGCGCCGTTCTCTGGTGGCGTTTGCCGCGGGGGAGCCGGTGGAGGGTGTGGTGGCGGGTGCTGCCGGGTCGGGGGACGGCCGGGTGGTGT